>NZ_JBHUXV010000086.1:0-40547 GCF_042669125.1 Streptomyces sp. NPDC057253
ACGGCGAGAAGCCGCACAGGAGAAGTCAGTGGCCCGGTGTGGGCTGCTGTGCCGGGCCTCCCGGGGTTGCCTCGCGGTCGGGGCCCTTGGCGGCCTCGGTCTCGCTGTAGATGTCCGGTTCGAGGTAGATGACGCGGGCGATCGGGACGGCCTCGCGGATGCGGGCCTCGGCGGCGTTGATCGCGGAGGCGACCTCGGCGGCCGTGTCGTCGTGCTGGACGGCGATCTTCGCGGCGATGAGCAGCTCCTCGGGGCCGAGGTGGAGCGTGCGCATGTGGATGATGCCGGTGACGGTGTCGCCGTCGACGATCGCGGCCTCGATCTTCCGGACCGCGTCGATGCCCGCGGACTCGCCGAGCAGCAGGGACTTGGTCTCGGCGGCGAGGACGAGGGCGATCAGGATGAGCAGGATGCCGATGCACAGGGTGCCGATGCCGTCCCAGACGCCGTCGCCGGTGAGCAGGGCGAGGCCCACTCCGCCGAGTGCGAGGACGAGACCGACGAGCGCGCCGAAGTCCTCCAGGAGGACGACCGGGAGCTCGGGCGCCTTGGCGCGGCGGACGAACTCCTGCCAGGAGAGGTCGCCGCGCAGCGGGTTGGACTCCTTGATGGCCGTACGGAAGGAGAAGCCCTCGGCGATGATCGCGAAGACGAGGACGCCCACCGGCCAGTACCAGTGCTCGATCTCGTGCGGGTGCTTGATCTTCTCGTAGCCCTCGTAGATGGCGAACATGCCGCCGACGGAGAAGAGGACGATGGAGACCAGGAAGGCGTAGATGTAGCGCTCGCGGCCGTAGCCGAAGGGGTGCTGCGGGGTGGCCTCGCGCTGGGCCTTCTTGCCGCCGAGGAGCAGCAGGAACTGGTTGCCGGAGTCCGCGAGCGAGTGCACGCCCTCGGCGAGCATCGAGGACGAGCCGCTGAACGCGAACGCCACGAACTTCGATGCCGCGATCGCGAGGTTGGCGCCGAGTGCCGCCACGATCGCCCTGGTTCCGCCTGACGCGCTCATCTGCTCGCGTTGTCCCTTCGCCTCAAGTGCCGCTACGCCGTCCAGGCCTTTGCCCGTCCTTTGCCGGTGGGCCATTCTTGCAGCCTCGCCCGGCCCGGACGTCTCAGGTGTCCACAGCCCCAGTCATACCGTCACACGATCACAGTGGCGCGGAAGACCGTGCCGGTGCCGGACACCTCGGCCTTCTCGCCCGCCGGGACGAAGACCGACCGACCAGGGCTCAGTTCGTGTTCCCCGGCTCGCACGGAACCTGCCGTGCAGAGCAGGATCTGTGGGGTCGCGCGGGTGAGGTCGTGGGTGGCGGCGCCCTCGGGCAGGACGTACCGGGACAACCGGAACTCGTCGATGGGGGTCTCGTAGACCTCCTCGCCGTCGGGGGACGCCTCGGGGCGCAGCACGCCCGGGTCGGCGGCCTCGAAGCGGACGATGCGCAGGAGTTCGGGGACGTCGACGTGCTTGGGGGTCAGGCCGCAGCGCAGGACGTTGTCGGAGTTGGCCATGATCTCGACGCCGAGGCCGCTCAGGTAGGCGTGCGGGATGCCGGCGCCGAGGAACAGGGCCTCGCCGGGCTGGAGCCGGACGTGGTTGAGGAGCATCGCGGCGATGACGCCCGGGTCGCCCGGGTAGTGGTGGGCGATGGCGGCGTAGGGGGCGTGGTCGCCGCCGAGGCGGGCGCAGGCGGCCGCGGCCTCGGTGACCGTGTGGGCCATCTCCTCGCGGTCGGCGGTGAGGATGGCGGTCAGGACCTCGCGGAGGGCCGCCTCCTCGGGGTGGGCGTGCAGGAGGTCGACGTAGGGCTTCAGGGAGTCGACACCGAGCGCGTCCAGGAGCTCGGCCGCGTGCGCGGGGTCGCGGAAACCGCACAGGCCGTCGAACTCGGTGAGCGCGCAGATCAGTTCGGGCTTGTGGTTGGCGTCCTTGTAGTTGCGGTGGCCCGCGTCCACGGGGATGCCCCGGCGCTCCTCGTCGTCGTAACCCTCTTTCGCCTGGGCCAGGTCGGGGTGCACCTGGAGCGAGAGCGGGGCGCCCGCGGCGAGGATCTTGAGGAGGAAGGGCAGGCGGGGGCCGAACTTGGCGACGGCCGCCTCGCCCAGCTCGCGCGCGGGGTCCGCGTCGATGACCTCGACGAGCGTGCCCCGGTCGGTGCGCGAGGGGGCGCCGGGGTGGGCGCCCATCCACATCTCCGCCTGCGGTTCACCGGTCGGCGCGAGACCGAGCAGTTCGGGGATGGCGGTGGTGGAACCCCAGGCGTAGGGGCGGATGGTGTTGTCGAGGCGGTCCATCGGGTTCTCTCTGTGCGTACGGCCGGCGATACGTCGTGGGTACGGCGGTCAGGGCGGCCTGGTGTTCGACGGGTGGTCCAGGACAGCCCGTGCCCGACGGGCGGCGGTCAGGGCGTCCTGGGCAACATCAGGCCCCCGAGGCGAGCGCCAGGTAAACGGCGGCGAAATCAGTGACGGCGATCAGTTCCGCGAGGGTCTCGATCTCGCCGCCGGGCTCCGGTTCCAGCTCGCTGATGGGCGTGTCGTGGCTCAGGGCCAGGTCGCGGGCGGACGGGGCGGCGCTGAGGCCTCCGATCGGCCGGTCACGCAGGAGCACTACGCGCGCGTGCAGCGCGGGAGGCTCCTCGACGCGGTCGCGGAAGAAGTCGTCGGGGTCGGCGCTGGCGGCCAGCGGTCCGGCGAGCAGCGTGCTGTGCGCGGCGAGGGCCTCCGGCAGTTCGGAGACGAGGGCCGGGCGGCCGGCGAGTTCGGCGAGGGCGGCGGCGAAACGGCGGCCCGCGGGGCCCGCGGAGGTCCCTTCCGTCCAGATCACCGGGAGGGCGTCGGCGAGTTCGGCGGCAAGCGTCTTGGCCGGGTTGCTGTAGGTCGCGATGGCGGGGCCGCAGCGCTCGGCGATGTGGTCCAGACGGTCGGCGATCTTCGCGAGCGCGTCGGGCGGGGCGGTGAGCAGTCCGGTGCGGTCGAGGATCGCGAGGAGCGGGGTGAGCAGGGCCCACAGGACGCCGGGGGCGGAGGCAGCGAGGGGCGTGTCCTGCTCGTAGGGGGCCGTCGCCATGGGCACGAAGAGGCCGTGGGCGCCCTCCACCGCCTCGGTGAGCGGGGTGCGGGCGGGGGCCACGGCGACGACCGTGCAGCCGCGCCGGTAGGCCTGGTCGGCGAGGAGCGACAGGCCCGGCTCGGTGCCGTCGGGGGTGGCGATCAGGAGCAGGTCGACCGAGCCGGCCCAGCCGGGGAGTTCCCAGCGCAGGGCGCCCGCGGCGGGGGCGACGCCGGTCGGGGTGAGGCGGGTGACGGGGCTGCCGGCGCCGGCGAGGGTGCCGAGGAGGTCGGCCACGTGGGTGGCGGCGGCGCCGGGGCCCGCGATGAGGACCGCGCGCGGGCGGCCGTCGGGTTTGAGATCGTTGACCCCGGCCTCGGCGGCGTGCCGGGCGGCGGTGCGGACGCGGGCGCCTGCCTCGGCGGCGCCGCGGAGCAGGCCTCGGCGGTCGGCCTCCGAGAGTGCCTCGGGGGTGTCTAGCAGCGATTCGTCGAGCATGGGGCGGCAGCCTCCGATCGCCGGGTCTCCGGGACGCCGGGTTGTCGATTCGCCGGGTCCTCGGGACGCCGGGGCGGTCGCGGGTCCGGGACGCCGGGGTCGCTGTGTCGTTGTCGCTTGTCGCTACGGCGGTGGGTGTGCCGTGTGTCCTACGGCGGTTCGGGGACCGTATCGCCTACGGCTGCGGGTGTGCCGTGTCCGCTACGGCGGCCTGGTCGCCGGACCGTCCTCGGTGGTCGGGGCCGCGTTTACGCGGGGCGGCGGGCCTCGTCGACGAGGAGGACCGGGATGCCGTCGCGGACCGGGTACGCGAGGCCGCAGTCCTGGCCGGTGCAGAGCAGCTCGGTGTCCTGCTCCTTGAGGGGGGCGTGGCAGGCCGGGCAGGCGAGGATCTCCAGGAGGCCGGCTTCGAGCGGCATGGGGGTTCCCTTCGGGGGCGGTACGGCTGCTTGTGCGGATGTGCCTGGTCAGGGTACCGCCGGGGGGAGGGGGGTGCCGGGGTTGGGGCGAGGTCGGTGCGGGGGGTGCCCGGGGGATTTTCTCGCCCCCGCCGCCCCTGCCCGTCCCATCTCCAGGGGCGCTGCCCCTTCGACCCCGTCCCCAGAGGGCTCCGCCCCCTGGACCCCCGCTCCTCGAACGCCGGAGGGGCTGAGTTTCACAGCGCCCCTCACGCTCTGATGATCGCCAAAACCTCGTCCCGCACCTTCGCCATCGTCTCCTCGTCCCTCGCCTCCGCGTTCAGACGGAGAAGGGGTTCCGTGTTGGAGGGGCGGACGTTGAACCACCAGTCGGCGGTGGTGATCGTGAGGCCGTCGAGTTCGTCGAGCTGTACGCCCTGCCGGCTCTCGTAGGCCGCCCTGATGGCCGCCAGGCGGTCGGCCTGGTCGGCGACCGTGGAGTTGATCTCGCCGGAGCCGACGTAGCGGTCGTACTGGGCGACCAGAGACGACAGGGGACCCTCCTGGCCGCCCAGCGCCGCGAGGACGTGCAGGGCCGCCAGCATGCCGGTGTCGGCGTTCCAGAAGTCCTTGAAGTAGTAGTGGGCGGAGTGCTCGCCGCCGAAGATCGCGCCGGACCTCGCCATCTCGGCCTTGATGAAGGAGTGGCCCACGCGCGTGCGTACCGGCGTGCCGCCGTTCTCCTCGACGACCTCGGGGACCGACCAGGAGGTGATCAGGTTGTGGATGATCACGCCCTTGCCGCCGTTCCTGGCCAGCTCGCGCGCGGCCACCAGGGCGGTGATGGCGGACGGGGAGACCGGGTCGCCGTGCTCGTCGACGACGAAGCAGCGGTCGGCGTCGCCGTCGAAGGCGATGCCGAGGTCGGCGCCCTCCTCGCGGACCCGCTGCTGGAGGTCGACGATGTTGGCGGGGTCGAGGGGGTTGGCCTCGTGGTTCGGGAAGGTGCCGTCCAGTTCGAAGTACATCGGGACGACGGTCAGGGGCAGGCCCGCGAAGACCGTGGGGACGGTGTGGCCGCCCATGCCGTTGCCCGCGTCCACGACGACCTTCAGGGGGCGGATCGAGGTCAGGTCGACCAGGGAGAGGAGGTGGGCCGCGTAGTCCTCCAGCGTGTCGCGCCGGGTGATCGTGCCCGTCGGCCCGGTCGCTTCCGGGGCGCCCGTCTCGCTCCACTCCTCGACAAGGGAGCGGATCTCGGCGAGGCCGGTGTCCTGGCCGACCGGGGCCGCGCCCGCGCGGCACATCTTGATGCCGTTGTACTGCGCGGGGTTGTGGGAGGCCGTGAACATGGCGCCCGGCAGGCCCAGCGCGCCGGAGGCGTAGTACAGCTGGTCGGTCGAGCACAGGCCGATCTCGGTGACGTCCACGCCCCGAGCGGCCGCTCCGCGGGCGAAGGCACGCGACAGGCCCGGGGAGGAGGGCCGCATGTCGTGGCCGGTCACGATGGCGCTCGCGCCCGTCACCTGGACGAAGGCGGCACCGAAGAGCTCGGCCAGCGTCTCGTCCCACTGGTCCGGGACGACTCCGCGCACGTCGTACGCCTTCACGAGCTGTGACAGATCAGCCACGGCCAACCCTTCTGAAAGTCCTGTCGGTCACCACAAACTACCCGTAGCCACTGACACCGGGCCCTGCGGGACCGGACAGGACCACCGCACAGGACCACCGGACAGGACTGCCGAGCGGGCCCCGGCGAAGAGCTCACGGCAGCATCCAGCCCAGCACCGGCGAACTCTGCCCGACCACGATCAGGCACATCACCAGCAGCAGGCCGATGCTCCAGGGCAGCACCTTGCGCAGCAGGTCCCCCTCGCGGCCCGCGAGCCCGACGGCCGCGCACGCGATGGTCAGGTTCTGCGGGGAGATCATCTTGCCGAGGACCCCACCCGAGCTGTTGGCGGCGGCCAGCAGCTCGGGAGAGAGTCCGGACTCCCGCGCGGCCGTCACCTGCAACGCCCCGAACAGCGCGTTGGCCGAGGTGTCGGAGCCGGAGACGGCCACGCCGAACCAGCCCAGGACCGGCGAGAGGAAGGCCAGCCCCGCGCCCGCCGCCGCCACGAAGTGCCCTATGGTCGCCGCCTGTCCGGAGAGGTTCATGACGTAGGCGAGGGCCAGCACGGACGTCACGGTCAGGATCGCGAACCGCAACTCGCGGACGGTCGCCGCCCATTCGCGAAGAGCCACGCGCGCGTGCACGCCGAGCACGACCGCCGTGAGGATGCCCGCGAGCAGCACGAGGGTGCCGCCGGTGGAGACGACCGGCCACGTGAAGACGTTGCCGCCGACCGGATCCCCTTGGGGATCCACGACGTTGAGGAAGGGCCAGTCGTACGTCCGCGTCGCCTTCGCCAGCCAGTCCTTGACCGCCGGGATCTGCGCGACGGAGAAGATCACGACGATGAGGGCGTACGGCGAGTAGGCGCGCAGGACTTCACCGCGCGGGTCGCTCCCGTCGAGGTCGAGGTCCTCGCTGCGGGTGCCGGTGAGCACGGAGGCGCGTACGGACTCCTCGGCCGGCACGCGCGCGTGCGGTACGGCGACCAGGGCGCCCGCCCCGGCCAAGGCGGCACCGATGTCGGCGAGTTGCGCGGAGACGTAGTTGGAGGCCGCGAACTGGGCCACGGCGAAGGCGACTCCGCAGACCAGCGCCGGCACCCAGGTCTCGCGCAGGCCCCGTCGGCCGTCGACCAGGAAGACCAGCACGAGGGGCACCACCAGGGCCAGCAGGGGCGTTTGACGGCCCACCACGGAGGCCACGGAGTCCAGCGGCAGCCCGGTGACCTGAGCGAGCGTCACGACCGGTGTGCCCATGGCGCCGAAGGCGACCGGGGCGGTGTTGGCGACCAGGGCGACGACGGCCGCGCGCACCAGGTCGAAGCCGAGGGCGACGAGCATGACCGAGCAGATCGCGACCGGGGCGCCGAACCCGGCGAGGGCCTCCAGGAGCGCGCCGAAGCAGAAGGCGACGACGAGGGCCTGGATGCGCGGGTCGTCGGAGAGCCGCCCGAAGGAGCGGCGCAGGATGTCGAAGTGCCGGGTGCGGACGGTCATCCGGTACACCCACAGGGCGTTGACCACGATCCACAGGATGGGGAAGAGGCCGAAGGCGGCTCCCTGGGCGGCGCTGGAGGCGGTCTGGCCGAGGGGCATGCCGTAGGCGAGCCAGGCGACCAGTACGGCCGCCAGGAGGCCGGTGAGGCCCGCCAGGTGCGCCTTCATGCGGACGCCGCCGAGCAGGACGAGGACGATCACCAGGGGCAGGGCCGCGACCAGGGCGGACAGGCCCAGTGAGTCGGCGACGGGTTCGAGTTCCTGGACGTACACGGGCGCCTCCCCGATTCCGTCATGCGGAAAGCGATTTCTCACTCCGGCTTACGGAATGGTCGTGTCCGCGCCAAGGAGACGTCAATGGGCGTGCGGCACCGAGCGGAACGCACACCGGACGCGCACCGATCGCACACAAAGGGAGCCGATCACGCCCAAGGGAAAGGTCAGTTGTCCGGCGAGCGCAGGATCCGCAGATGGCCGCGGCGAGCGACCTCCATCGGGTCGGCCCGGCGGGCCCCGCCGCCGGCCTCGGCGGCGCGCTCCTGCGGACGGGCCGCCTCACGCACGGCGTTGGCAAGCGCTTCCAGGTCGTCCCCGCTGGGCCGGGCCGGGGCCGAGCCGTCGAGGAGCCGGACGACCTCCCAGCCGCGCGGGGCGGTGAGGCGCTCGGAGTGCTCGGCGCACAGGTCGTAGCAGTGGGGTTCGGCGTAGGTGGCGAGCGGGCCGAGGACCGCGGTCGAGTCGGCGTAGACGTACGTCAGCGTCGCGACGGCGGGACGGCCGCAAGCGGTGCGCGAACAGCGACGTACAGGGCTCACGACGTTGGACGGTACCGCACTCTTGAGCGGGCCGCGACGACTCTCCCCCAGGTCACTCCACCGTGTCGTGCTGTGAAACGCCCCACACGTCACTCCGCTCACACCGCGTTGACCTGCGCGGACATCCGTTTTCGAGGTCCCGAACACCCCTTTCCCCGGTCACGAGTTGGCACAAATCATGTCAATTGCCTTGAGTTCGACGGTCTCGGAGAGATATGGAATCGAGCCCAACCTTGGCTGGAATGGTCAACTGCCGACAGGCCGTACGAGAGGTCCGTACGTCGTTTCGGACAGTGTCCGGGTGCCGCGTGGGGGCCGGGCGCCGGAGTGCGGCGAGGATTACCCTTCACCAGTGATGGACAACCCCGTACCGCCCCGCGCCACCGGCCCCGGGCCCCGCCGCCGTGATCGCCACGGACGCGGCATGCGCGGCCCGATCGCCCCGCCGCAGGTGCCGCTCGCCGCCAGTCGCGCCGAGGCGTTCGCGGACCTGGTGCAGGACTCCGTGGAGCGCCTGGAGCGGCGCTGGCCGCAGCTCGCCGACATCGACTTCCTGGTCCTGGAGGTGCCCCGGCTGGAGGGGCCCGGGCAGGCCTGGAACGACGAGGCGGTGCCGCTGGGCGGGACGATTCCCGCGCGCGAGGGGCGCCCCGCGCGCGTGGTCGTCTACCGGCGGCCGGTGGAGATCCGCACCAAGGGGCGCGACGAGCGGGCGGCGCTGGTCCACGAGGTGGTCGTGGAGCAGGTGGCCGAGCTGCTCGGACTCACTCCGGAGACGGTGGATCCGCGCTACGGCGAGGACTGACCCGCGCCCCGCGGCGGATCACTTCTGGAGCACCGACAGGTCCTCGTCCGCCTCCGGCACGGCCACCATGCCCCGGTCGTCCGGGAGGGTCTGGATCGTGAAGCCCGGGACTCCGTCCTCCGTCGCCGCCAGGGTGCGGGCGCCGTAGACCAGGCCTCCCGAGACGTGCTCCACCGTGAGGGCGTAGGTGCCCTTGAGGCCGGTCGGGCTGGGGGCCTCGACGTTCTGCGTGGTGCCCGCCTTGATCGTGAACGTCTTCGAGACGGCCTCGCCGCCCCCGCTGCCCGCCGAGGCCGTGACCTTGACCGTGGCGGTCCGGGTGGGGGCGGTCAGGGAGAGGGTGCTGCCCTTGGCGCTGTTGTCGGCAACCGTCGCGCGCGTGCCGACCGGGCGCGTGGCCGGGATGAACGCCGTCTCCTGGTCGCCGCCCTTGCCGCGGACGACCCGCACGGCGGCGACCACCGGCACGGAGGCGTCGGTCGGGGTCAGGACCAGCGAACCGGCCTCACCGCGCGTGACGTCACCGAGATCGACGGCCGTCGTCATGCCCCCCTTCACGTGCAGCGTCTCGTGGCCGGCCGGGGTGATCAGGCCGGACGGCGAGGCGAGCTGCACCTTCAGGTCAGCGTCGGAGTCGCTCGGGGTGAAGGCGACCAGGCGCACCGCGGTGGCGTCCTTCGGGATGCCGGGCAGCACGAGGCTGCCGGACGGGTCGGTGGAAGCGGCCAGCCAGTCGCCGCCGAGCTTGTCGTCCAGGGCCTGCACGGCCGCGCCCACGCGCCCGCTGCGGACGTTCACATGGACGGTGAGGTTCTCCTGCTTCTCCTCGGTGAGCGTGGACAGCAGGATCGGGTCGCTGGAGTGCGGGGCGACCGTGATGCCCTCCCCCAGCGTGGAGTCCAGGGCGCCGTCCTTGCCGTAGAGCTCGATGTCGACGACGGCGGCGGAGTCGTCGGGGTTGGTCAGGTGCACGTAGTCGGTGCGGTCGGCGGCCGTGCTGACGCCCGGGAACCAGAACTCGGTGTCGGGGGCGGAGCAGTTGACGCCCTGGAGTCCGCGTCCGGCGCCCGCGGCGACCTCGGTGGTCTCCTGGACGGTCCAGCCGGGCGCGAACTTCCCCTCGGCGGTGCCGACCAGGGCGGACGCGTCACCGCCGGAGGCGTCCCCGGTGGCGGGCTTGCCGGGCTCCGCGGGCGTGAGGACCGGCTTGGCGGCCTTCTTCCTGCCCTTGCTCTTGCTCTTGCCGTCCGACTCCTCGGTGGCCGCCTTGAGTTCGGCCTTGCCGCCGCTTCCCGTGTCCTTGGTGACGGGCGTGAACGACGTGTACGCCGTCTCCGCGACCTCAGAGGTGCTGGGCGCCGGGCAGAGCAGGCTGGTGCGCTCCACGGGCAGCTCGGCGGCCGTCCTGGCGGTACTGGCGGCCTCCGGTGAGCTGAGCGTGGCGAACCCGGTGACGGCGGCGAGCGCGACGGTGCCGGCGAGGAGGGACAGGGTGGTGCGGTTCACTGCTGACTCCCGTCGGGGCGCTCACTGCCATGGGCACCCGGGTGCTGCTGAGCCGGGTCGTACGCGGGGTCGTAGCCCTGCTCGTACTGCTGCTGGTCGTACTGGCCGCCGTAGGTCTGGTCGTACGACGTCTGCTGGGGCTGCCCGCCGTAGGCGTACGGGTCGTACTGGCCGCCCTGGTACGGGTCCGCCTGGTACGGCTGCTGGTCGTAGCCGCCCGCCGGGTACTGCTGGGCGGCGCCCTGGTACTGGTCGGCGGGGTAGCCGCCGTACTCGGCGTTCGCGTAGGTCTGGGCGTCCCAGTCGCCGTAGGACTGCTGCTGGGGGACGGCGGCCGGGGCCTCCTGCGGGGGCGGCGGGAAGTCCTCGGTCCCCGGGGTCTCCTCGGCCTCGGCCTCGGCCTGGGCGCGCAGGCGGCGGGCGCGGCGGCCCTCGCCGGCCACGGCCTGGGCCGGGACCGACGGCTCCTCGGGGAGGTCGTCGTCGACGTCGCGGCGGCGGCCGGGCAGGGCCATCACCACGAGGACGACGGCGAGCGCGCCCTGGATCCACAGCCACAGGGTGTGGGTGAAGGGATCGTCGAAGGTGACGTCCAGCGTGCCGCCGGAGGCGGGGAGTTCGAAGCCCTGGGCCCAGCCGTCGACGGTGGTCGGGGTGAGCGGCTTGCCGTCCAGGGTGGCCGTCCAGCCCTCGGCGGCGGTGTCGGCGAGGCGCAGGATCCGGCCGTCGGCGCCGGACGGGATCGTGGTGTGGATGTCGACCGGGCCCGCGGCCACCGGCAGCGCGGTGCCCGAGCCGGACTTGGTGACCAGGGTCGCGCGCGCGACCTCCTGGTCGACCCGCCACAGACCGCTGCCGTCCTGCTGGCTGAGCCGGGTCAGGCCCGGTGTGGCGTCCAGCACGCGCGTGACCTCGCGGGGCGCGCCCTTGTGGACGAGGACGTAGCGCACGGCGAAGCCGCCGAGCTGGTTCGCCTGGTCGGCGCCGGAGCCTGCGACGAGGTTGGCGACGACCTTGTCCAGCACGCTGTTCTCGCCGTCGGCCGCGGCGAGTTCGCCGTCGCCGAGCCGGGCGCCGGAGCCGCGCACCAGCATGTAGCCGACGTGGGCGGTGGAGTCGCTGTCGAGGACGAGGGTGCGGGCCTGGTCGCGGGTGCCGCTCTCCTCGGCGACGAACGCGGGCACCTGGGTGGGGTCGCGGCGCTCCAGAGGTCCGTCGGCGCCGCCGATCATCCAGCCGGCGGCGACCAGCAGCGGGCCGGCGGCGGAGGCGAAGGCGATCAGGGCGGCGACCGGCTGGCGCCAGCCGAAGCTCTGCTCGGCCACGCGCGAGCGTGCCCCGTCCGCGCCGAGCACGGCGGCGGCCAGCAGGGCGAGGCCGTAGACGAGGGTGGCGGGGCCGGCCCAGGTCGAGTCGTTGGACAGGACCGCGAAGACCAGGCCGACCAGGGCCACCGCCCAGGCGGTCCAGATGCCGAACTGCCGCTCGGAGCGCAGCAGGGCGGCGAGCGCGGCCAGGACGATGCCGATGAGCATCAGCCCGTCGACGGTGCCGGGGCCGCCGGGGCTCGCGCCGAGCAGGTCGAGGGCGGAGGCGGCCGAGGAGCCGTACTCCAGGCCCGCCTGCTGGAAGAAGCCGAACGGGAGCAGCGTCAGCGACCAGGGCGCGAGGACCAGCAGGGGCACGCCGAACTGGGCGAGGAAGCGCAGGCCGTAGGCGGTGATGTCGGCGCGGCGCACGGCCAGCAGGCCGAGGCCGAGGATCAGCGCGATCGGCCAGATGATCGGGGTGAACGCGGTGGTGATGGTGAGCAGCAGCGCGAACGCCCAGGTGGCGCGCCAACTGCCGCGGGCGCCCGTGCTGTTCGTCAGGCCGGCGGCCGCGACGCCCGCGCGCGCGAGGAGCGGCAGCAGCACGGCGAGGACGGAGGTGCCGACGCGGCCGCCGGCGAGGGCGCCGGTGGCGGCGGGCAGGAAGGCGTAGACGACGGCCGCCCACGCGCGCAGGAGGCGGGACTCGACGAGCGGGCGGGAGGCGAAGTACGCCGTGAAACCGGCCAGCGGCACCGAGCAGACCAGCAGGACCGTCAGCGCGAGGCCGGTCGAGCCGAACAGGACGGAGGACAGCGCGGCGATGATCGCCAGGTACGGGGGCGCGGACGGGGTGCCGCCGGCGCCGACCGCGTGCCACGCGTCCGTGTAGCGCGCCCACAGCTCGCTCGCGTCGGCCGGGGCGGGCAGCAGGGCGCCGCCCGCGAGCGCGCCGCCGCCCAGGAGGTTGCGGCAGGCGACCAGGGCGACCAGCAGCAGCCCCAGGAAGAGCATCGGGCCGGGATTGCGGGCGACGCGCTTGAGGCGGGCGAACTGCTCGATCTCCAGGAAGTCCGCGTCGTCGCCACCGGGCCCGGACTCGATGCCGCCGCCGTGCCGGCCGGCCGTGGCGGTATCGGCGTCGGAGCCGCCGAAGAAGTTGCCCGCGACCTGTTCCA
The DNA here is from genome assembly GCF_042669125.1 of Streptomyces sp. NPDC057253. Lineage (NCBI taxonomy): Bacteria > Bacillati > Actinomycetota > Actinomycetes > Kitasatosporales > Streptomycetaceae > Streptomyces > Streptomyces sp. NPDC057253. The sequence goes on from NZ_JBHUXV010000086.1 coordinate 12,674, forward strand.
CGGTGGCCCGCACGGTCGCGCCGGGCGGCGGGAACAGCTGCCTGAGCTCGTCCTTGTCGACGGCCGGCTTGCCGCGCCTGCCGCGCCCGGCGATGATCCGCTCGGGCCGCAGCAGGGTGCCGAGCAGGCCCCGGATCTCGTCGACGGCCTGTCCGGGGACCTTGCCGACGAGGTAGGCGACGGTCCGCAGCAGGGTGCCCAGGACCAGGCGCACCAGCACCCAGGGCAAAGCGGCCGTACGGGTGTTGACGAGCAGGGTGTAGACGGCGCCCGCCTTGTCGACCTTGTGCGGGGAGGCGGTGGTGCGGCCCGCGCAGTCGACGGTGCGGCGCTCGCGGGAGGCCGCCTCGGCATGGCGTACGACGGCCTCGGGGGCGATGAGGACGCGGTGGCCGGCGGCCTGGGCGCGCCAGCACAGGTCGACGTCGTCCCGCATGAGGGGCAGATGCCGGTCGAAGCCGCCGAGCTGTTCGTAGAGGTCGCGGCGGATGAGCATGCCGGCGGTGGACACCGACAGCACGGACCGGACGTGGTCGTGCTGTCCCTGGTCCTGTTCGCGGCGGTCCAGGCCCGTCCAGCGGCGGCCGGAGTGGGCGATGGAGACGCCGACCTCCAGGAGCTGGCGCTTGTCGTACCAGCCGCGGAGCTTGGGGCCCACGACGGCCACGTCGTCCCGGCCGAGCTCCAGTTCGTTCTCCACGACGCGCAGCAGCTGGGCCAGGGCGTCGGGTTCGGGGGCGCAGTCGTCGTGCAGCAGCCACAGCCACTGGACCGGTTCGCCGTACGGCAGTTCCGGCATGTCGTAGGCGTCGTCGCGCCACGTGCGCGTGACCGGGTCCCAGCCGCTGGGCCGCTTCAGGTACGGCAGCTCGTCGGGGGTCAGGACCGGCGCGGTGCGGTTCGCCTCCTCGACGGCCTGGCCGAAACCGGTGCGCCGGGCGAGGTGCAGGACCCGGTCGGCGCCGAGGGCGTCGGTGACCAGCTGGGCGGAGTCGTCCGCGCTGCCGGTGTCGGCGGCCAGGGCGAACTGCACGGGGCGCTCCTGGCCGAGCAGCCCGGCGAGCGCGTCGGGCAGCCAGCGGGCGCCGTCGTGGGAGACGAGCACCGCGGTCACCACATGACGCGGGAACTCAGGAGTGGCAGCGTGCTCTTGGGCTGCCGTGTGGCTGTGCACGGACATCGAGGTACGGGCCCCGGTTCGGTGGACTGCGGTGGACGCCTGTGCCCGCTGGGGGCGGGGAGGCGTCTCGGACGAGCGCCCACACTATCGGCTGGGCAAGACGGCGGCCCGCCGCCTGTGGATAACCCACGTGCGACGGGCCGTTCGGTTGCGTACGAAAAGTCCTGCGAGGCCGGTCTCGGGTCAGACGGCGGCCTTCTTGAGCCTGCGGCGTTCGCGTTCGGAGAGGCCGCCCCAGATGCCGAAGCGCTCGTCGTTGGCGAGGGCGTACTCGAGGCACTCGGAGCGGACCTCGCAGGAGAGGCAGACCTTCTTGGCCTCGCGGGTGGAGCCGCCCTTCTCCGGGAAGAAGGACTCGGGGTCGGTCTGGGCGCACAGCGCGCGCTCCTGCCAGCCGAGTTCCTCGTCCGCGTCGTCGACCAGCAGTTGCTGCACCGTCTCGGTCATGTGCGCCCCTCGTCTGTCTTTCGCGTCCCCGTGTGACGGCCGTTACCGATATCGGCTGAACGACACGAGTGAAATTACAAGTGTGCTGCTCCGGGCGAGTCAAGCCGAGATCTGCTATTGGGCCCCTTATTCACTCTGCGGAACCAAGGCCTTGCGGAAAGTGTTCAAATCGGCATAAACCTTGACACGCAGCTGAGACCCGGGAGGGCTGCCGAGCCTCGCCAGGCCTTTCGGGCCTGCACGGGGAAGGACGCCCATCAGTTCGATCCCGTTCCGTACGCGCGCGTGGAAGTCTCGGGGAGATCACGGCCCGCGCGCCCGGTTGTGCGCCATGTGTCCCGGTAGACGCATGAACAAACCTTTCACCATGAAGATGGACCGGATGAGGTGAAACATGTCCCACATACCGGGTGCCGAGTTGACAGTGGAGGTGTGAGCCGCTGTCCTTGTGGGCATGCTCGCGAACTCGGCACTCACCTCGACCCGCTCCGCCGGGTCCCTCGGTGCTGCCCGCGCTCGCTGTAGCTGTTGTTGCTGTTCCAGCTGTTGAGCCCAACGCGCTCCGGTTGCTACTGAGTCCACCGTGACTCGGCTGCTAGTGCCCCGCCCGCACCAGGGCATTCCTGTCTCCCCGTGATCCGGGCGGGACGGTACGCGACACCCAGCCAGCCCCCCACTTCTTCCGCCGAGGAACCACCGCACCCCATGAACAGCGACAACGACCTCCAGATCGCCGGCGACCTCCTCGAAGTCCCGCATCTGCTCCAGGCCCCGCGCGAGCACCCGGCCACCGTCGCCGAGTTCGCCGGCCTGGCCCGCGCCGTCGCCGAGGACCGCTCCCAGTGGGCCCACCTCGTCCAGTACGACGCCACCAGCCGCTGGTACCACCGGCTGCGCACCGGCCCCGGCTACGAGGTGTGGCTGCTGTCCTGGGTGCCCGGACAGGGCAGCGGACTGCACGACCACGGCCCGTCCTCCGGTGTCCTCACTGTGCTGGAGGGTGTGCTGACCGAGCGCACCGAGCGGGGCACGCGCGCGCTGGGCGCGGGGGCGCAGCGGGTGTTCGCGCCGGGGTACGTGCACGAGGTCGTCAACGACGCGCTGGAACCGGCAGTGAGCCTGCACGTCTACTACCCGGGCCTGACCGAGATGCCCATGTACACGGCCTGCACCGCCCGCCGGACCCACGACGAGGTGGACGTCGTGACCGCGTGACGCGTTGTCGTACCCGCCTGCGAGACTGGCTTCCATGCGAATCGTGGTTCTGGCAGGCGGCATCGGCGGTGCCCGTTTCCTGCGTGGTCTGAAGCAGGCCGCGCCGGACGCGGACATCACGGTCATCGGCAACACCGGGGACGACATCCACCTCTTCGGGCTCAAGGTCTGCCCGGACCTCGACACCGTGATGTACACGCTCGGCGGCGGCATCAACGAGGAGCAGGGCTGGGGCCGGGCCGAGGAGACCTTCCACCTCAAGGAGGAGCTCGCGGCGTACGGCGTCGGACCCGAGTGGTTCGGGCTCGGGGACCGGGACTTCGCCACGCACATCGTGCGCACCCAGATGATCGGCGCCGGGTATCCGCTGAGCGCGGTGACCGAGGCGCTGTGCGACCGGTGGAAGCCGGGGGTGCGGCTGATCCCGATGACCGACGACCGGGTCGAGACCCATGTGGCCGTCGAGATCGACGGCGAGCGCAAGGCCGTGCACTTCCAGGAGTACTGGGTGCGGCTGCGGGCGTCGGTGCCGGCCCACGCGGTGGTGCCGGTGGGCGCGGAGCAGGCCAAGCCGGCGCCGGGGGTGCTGGAGGCGATCGCGGAGGCGGACGTGGTGCTGTTCCCGCCGTCCAACCCGGTGGTGTCCGTCGGCACCATCCTGGCCGTGCCCGGCATCCGCGAGGCGATCGCCGAGGCCGGGGTGCCGGTGGTGGGCCTGTCCCCCATCGTCGGGGACGCGCCCGTGCGGGGCATGGCCGACAAGGTCCTCGCGGCGGTCGGCGTCGAGTCCACGGCCGCGGCGGTCGCCGAGCACTACGGCTCGGGACTCCTTGACGGCTGGCTCGTCGACACCGTCGACGCCGGCGCGGTCGAGCGGATCGAGTCGGCCGGCATCCGCTGCCGTGCCGTACCGCTGATGATGACGGACCTCGACGCGACCGCGCGGATGGCCCGGGAGGCGCTGGAGCTGGCGGAGGAGGTGCGCGGAGCTTGAGCGGGACGTCTGCCGAGGCCGACGGCTACCGGGTCTGGGCCGTCACCGGTCTCCCCGAGGTGCAGCGGGGGGACGACCTGGCCAAGATGATCGCCGCCGCCGAGCCCGGCCTGGTCGACGGGGACGTCCTCCTCGTCACCTCGAAGATCGTGTCCAAGGCGGAGGGGCGGGTCGTCGAGGCCGGGGACCGGGAGGCCGCGATCGACGCCGAGACCGTGCGGGTCGTGGCCCGGCGCGGGGCGCTCAGGATCGTGGAGAACCGGCAGGGGCTGGTGATGGCGGCCGCCGGGGTGGACGCCTCCAACACCCCTTCGGGGACTGTGCTGTTGCTGCCCGAGGACCCGGACGCGTCCGCGCGGGCGATCCGGGACGGGCTGCGGGACACCCTCGGGATCGAGGTCGGCGTCGTCGTCACCGACACCTTCGGGCGGCCCTGGCGCGCCGGGCTCACCGATGTCGCCATCGGGGCGGCCGGGGTGCGGGTGCTGGACGATCTGCGGGGCGGGACGGACGCGTACGGCAATCCGCTGAGCGCGACCGTCGTGGCGACGGCCGACGAACTGGCCGCCGCCGGTGATCTCGTCAAGGGCAAGGCCGCCGGGCTGCCCGTCGCCGTGGTGCGCGGGCTGGGGCACGTGGTGGCCGGGGAGCACGGTGAGGGGGCGCGGGCCATGGTGCGCCACGCGCGCGACGACATGTTCCGGCTGGGGACCTCCGAGGCGGTGCGGGAGGCGGTGGCCCAGCGGCGTACCGTACGGGCCTTCACCGACGAGCCCGTCGACCCCGGGGCCGTGCGGCGGGCGGTGGCGCTCGCGGTCACCGCGCCCGCGCCGCACCACACCACGCCGTGGCGGTTCGTGCTCCTGGAGTCCGCCGAGTCCCGGACCCGCCTCCTCGACGCCATGCGGGACGCCTGGATCGCCGATCTGCGGCGGGACGGGAAGTCGGAGGAGTCCATCGCGAAGCGGGTGCGCAGAGGGGACGTCCTGCGGAACGCTCCCTATCTCGTCGTGCCGTGTCTGGTGATGGACGGGTCGCACACCTACGGCGACGGGCGGCGGGACGGAGCCGAGCGGGAGATGTTCGTCGTCGCCGCGGGCGCCGGGGTGCAGAACTTCCTCGTCGCGCTGGCCGGGGAGCGGCTGGGGTCGGCGTGGGTGTCGTCCACGATGTTCTGCCGGGACGTCGTGCGGGAGGTGCTGGGGCTGCCCGGGGAGTGGGATCCGATGGGGGCCGTGGCGGTGGGGCATCCGGCCGAGGAGCCGCGGCCGCGGCCGGAGCGGGACGCGGGGAGTTTCATCGAGGTGCGCTGAGGTGCGTCTAGTCTCATAGGGCTTCGCCAGTTCCTCCCTCTCGTACCTCAGGACATCACTCGTGGCAGGACGTTTCGCTCCCAAGCCCACGCGTACGACCGTGCGCGGTGGTGAGGTCGTCGTACCCGCCGCGCGGCGGGAGGCGGCACCGGTCGAGGCCCCGCTGGTGCGGAACTGGGTGCCGGGGTGGCCGGTCGATCTCGGGCTGGTGCTCGGGGCGCTGCGGCGCGGGCCCGGGGATCCCACCTTCCGGGCGATGCCGGACGGGTCGGTGTGGCGGGCCAGCCGCACGCCGGTCGGGCCGGGGACGCTGCGGGTTCGTGCGTACGGCGGTGAGGTGCGCGGCGAGGCGTGGGGGCCCGGGGGTGAGTGGCTGCTCTCGCACCTGCCGGAGCTGCTCGGGGCCGCGGACGACCCTTCCGCGTTCGTGCCCCGGCACCGGGTCGTGGCGCACGCGTGGCATCGGCGGCCGGGGTTGCGGCTGACGCGGACCGGGCTGGTGCTGGAGTCGTTGATTCCGTCCGTGCTGGAGCAGAAGGTCACGACCGACGAGGCGTATCGGGCGTGGCGGCTGCTGGTGCGGAAGTTCGGGGAGCCGGCGCCGGGGCCCGCGGCGGGTGGGCGGCTGTGGGTGATGCCGGCGCCTCGGACCTGGGCGTTGATTCCGTCGTGGGAGTGGCATCGGGCCGGGGTCGACAACAAGCGGGCGTCGACGATTCTGCGGTGCGTGCGGGTGGCCGCGCGGCTGGAGGAGGCGGTTTCGATGTCGCCTGCCGCTGCGCAGGCTCGGCTGGAGGTGGTGCCGGGGGTGGGGCCCTGGACTTCCTCGGAGGTGGTGCAGCGCAGTCATGGGGCGGCGGATGCGGTGACCGTGGGGGATCTGCATCTGCCGGGGATCGTGGGGTTTGCGCTCGCGGGGGATCGGGATGCGGATGACTCCGTGATGTTGTCGTTGTTGGAGCCGTATGCGGGGCAGCGGCATCGGGCTGCTCGGTTGATCTTGTTGAGTGGGCGTACGCCGGGGCGGCGGGCGCCTCGGATGACTCGGGGGGATATCGGGCGGTTGTGACGGGCGGGGGTGCCGGGGGGAGTTTTTCGCCCCCGCCGCCCCTACCCGTCCCATCCCCCAGGGGCGGCTGCCCCTTCGACCCCGCCTCCAGGGGCTCCGCCCCCGGACCCCCGCTCCTCAAACGCCGGAGGGGCTGGATTTCAGCCGGAGGGGCGGGATCGGTGCGAACGTCGGAGGGGCTTAATTACACGGACTCGCTGACTTCAGGCTCGCGCTTACTGGTCCGACGAGAAGCGGACCGCGCCCGCCGGGATTCTCGCGTCGCACCAGATCCTCATGCCGTCCCGCAGCTCGTTGTCGGGGCCGATGACCGCGCCGTCCCCTATGAACGTGCCGGTGAGGACCGAGCGTTCGCCCACGCGGGCCCTCGTGCCGATCAGGGAGTCGGTGATGACGGCGCCCGGTTCGATGACCGCGCCGGGGAGGATCGTCGAGCCGAAGACTCGGGCGCCTTCCGCGACGTAGGCGCCCTCGCCCACCACCGTGCCGCCCGTCAGCTTCGCGTCGGGGGCGACCCTGGCCGTGGGGAGGATCAGGCGGTCGCCGCAGCGGCCCGGGATCGCGGGGGACGGGGCGCGGCCGAGGACCAGGTCGGCCGAGCCGCGCACGAAGGCCGCGGGGGTGCCGAGGTCCAGCCAGTACGTCGAGTCGACCATGCCCTGGAGATGGGCGCCGGCCGACAGGAGTTCGGGGAAGGTCTCGCGTTCGACGGAGACCGGGCGGCCCTGCGGGATCGTGTCGATGAGGGAGCGGCGGAAGACGTACGCCCCCGCGTTGATCTGGTCGGTGACGATCTCCTCGGGGGTCTGGGGCTTCTCCAGGAAGGCGAGGACCCGGCCGGTGTCGTCGGTGGGGACCAGACCGTAGGCGCGGGGGTCCGTGACCTTGGTGAGGTGGAGGGAGACGTCGGCGCCCGTGGTCTCGTGGGTGCGGACCAGCGCCCTGATGTCCAGGCCCGTCAGGATGTCGCCGTTGAAGACCAGGACCGGGTCGTCGGGGGCGGAGTGCAGCCGTGAGGCCACGTTGCGGATCGCGCCGCCGGTGCCGAGGGGCTCCTCCTCGGTGACGTACTCGAGGTGCAGGCCCAGGGACGAGCCGTCGCCGAAGTGGGGTTCGAAGACCTCCGCCAGGTAACTGGTGGCGAGGACGATGTGGTCGACGCCCGCCGCCTTCGCTCTCGCCAGCTGGTGCGTGAGGAAGGGGACCCCGGCCGCCCGGACCATGGGCTTGGGCGTGTGGACCGTGAGGGGCCGCAGCCTCGTGCCCTTGCCGCCGACCAGGAGGATCGCTTCTGTCACCTGTTGTCTCCGCTTCCTGCCGGGACCGGCCCGAACTGTCATTCGACCGGCAAGTGTATGCAGACCGATGTGCGGTGCCTTCGGCGGCTGTGCGGTGGTGTGCGCCTGCCCCCGACGGCGGTGAAACGGTGGTGCGATCGTCAACGGCCCTGGAGACGCGCCGCGGTCGTGCGGGTGGAGCCGAGCTTGCCGTAGAGCTGCCGGCCGGGGCATTCCGTGGCGAAGCCGTCCCGGTGCCCGGAGATCACGTTCAGTCGTACCTTCTTACCCTTCGGGTAGAGGTTGCCACCGCCCGATTTCAGGGAGGTTTTGCCCTTCGGGTTCGCGCCGTACAGACCGAGCTTCCACGCCGTCAGCCGTGCGACGGCCTTGACCACGGCGGCGGGCGGCTTGGTCGAGCCGTAGCTGCCGAGGACGGCGATCCCCACGCTGTTGCTGTTGAAACCGAGGGTGTGGGCGCCGAGGACCGGCTTCGCCACGCCACCGGCCCGGCCCTCGTAGATGTTTCCGCACTTGTCGACGAGGAAGTTGTAGCCGATGTCGCGCCAGCCCATGCTCTTGACGTGGTAGCGGTAGATACCGCGAATGAGCGAGGGTGCCTGCGCACAGCGGTACCCGTTGCCGGACGCCGTGTGGTGCACGAAGGCCGCCTTGACCTTCTTCGTGTAGACGAACTTCCGCTCGCGCAGCTTCTCGTCGGCGCCCCAGCCGCTCCGGGTGACGATGCGGGGGCGCGGTCCGATGTACGGCTTCACCCGCTGCTGCTTCGTCAACTCCCCCGCGCGCAGGGCGAACAGCTCCTGCTCGGTCCGGGTGCGGTTCAGCGCGGGGATCTCGGCGGCGCCGGGGCCGGCCAGAGGGGCGTTGGCGGCGGCCGCGTCCACCGCGTCGGGGTCGGGGGCCGGTTCGGCGGTGGGGGCGGAGCGGAGTGCGGTGGCGGCCCGCTGGGCTTCGGCGGGCGCGGCTTCCCGGGTGCCGGGCGCCGGCGCGCTCTCCCCCGGGTCCACGAGTTCCAGCCGCAGGCCCGCCGGGAGGGGGGCGCTCGTCGTCGCCGTACGGGAGCCGCGGGCCGTGTCCTCGGTCCTGCGGTCGGACTCGGCGCGGACGCGCACCTCCACGCCGTCCGAGTCGCCCACCCACAGCGGGGCGGTGGCGCCGTGGACGCGGCCGGAGGTGCGCTCGGCGGTGCCGGGGTCGGCGGCGTCGTCGTTGTGGGTCTCCAGGTCCTGCCAGCCGGACCAGGTGTCGGCACCGACAGCACGGGTGCGGACCTGGACGCTGCCGTGCAGTGCGGTGTCCGGGTCGTCCCAGATGACGCCGACGAGGGAGAAGTGCCGTACGTCCCGGCGGGGCAGGCCCTGTTCGGCGGCGGGGGCGAGGGTGCGGTCGCGGGAGGTGAGGGGGGCGAGGGGGAGGGACTGGGTGCTGCCGAGCGGTTCGGCTGCGCCTTGGGCCTTCGCAGCGCCGAGCGGTCCGGCAGCTCGCCGCGCATTCACACCGTCGAGCGCTGCGGCGCCTTTCGCTTCCGCGGCCGGTGCCTGCCTCGCGGTTGCGGGGGACGCCGGTCTCGCCGCGGCGATGGGTGAGGTGAGGGGCAGGGCGAGGGCGGCCGCACAGGTGACGCCGATCGAGGAAGCAAGAAGTCCGCGCATGCTCCCGATCCTGGACATAGTCATATAAATCTGTCCATCCGGGAACTGACGGACCGTCGGGTGCTGTTGCGCCGAACCGGTGGCCCCGCGCGAGGGCGTCGGACCGTGCGCCCGCGTACGCTTTCGCGGGTGAACGCCACTGATCGCACCCCTGCCGACCTGCTGCGTTCCGCGCTCGCCGCGGATCCCGGACGCCCCCTGGTGACCTTCTACGACGACGCCACGGGTGAACGTGTCGAATTGTCCGTGGCCACCTTCGCCAATTGGGTGGCCAAGACCTCGAACCTCCTTCAGGGGGACCTCGCCGCGGCGCCCGGTGACCGGGTGGTGCTGCTGCTGCCCGCGCACTGGCAGACGGCGGTGTGGTTGCTGGCGTGTGCGTCGGTGGGGGTGGTCGCGGACGTCGGCGGGGATCCCGCATCGGCCGACGTCGTGGTGAGCGGGCCGGATTCCCTGGAGGCGGCGCGGGCCTGTTCCGGGGAGCGGGTCGCGCTCGCGCTGCGGCCGTTGGGCGGGCGGTTCCCGCAGGCGCCGGACGGGTTCGTGGACTACGCCGTGGAGGTGCCGGGGCAGGGGGACCGGTTCGTGCCGTTCGCTCCGGTGGATCCTGATGAGGCGGCGCTGGTGGTGGCCGGGCGGGAGTTCAGTGGGGCGGAGGTTGTCGAGCGGGCTCGGGCCGAGGGGGCGGGGGATCGCGTGCTGTCGGGGTTGTCGTACGACACGTGGGACGGGGTGTGTGCGGGGTTGTACGGGCCGCTCGCCAACGGGGGGTCCGTGGTGTTGTGCCGGCATCTGGAGCGGTTGGGTGAGGAGGCTCTCGCCAAGCGGATCGAGGATGAGCGGGTGACGGCCACTCGCCGGTGAGCCGGCGGTTCGATGCCGGGTGCGCGTCGTATGGGGCTGGTCGCGCAGTTCCCCGCGCCCCTGGGGAGGAGCAGTCACCGGAGTGGAGCAGTGCCGGACGACCCCGGTCGCGCCCGCGCGGCGGAGCCGCATATCGATACAGCCCCGCGCCCCTGGGGGGAGCAGTCACCCGGATGGATTAGTACCGGGCCGCCCCCGCACCCCGTTCACGCCATGGTCGTAGGGACAGATCCCTACGCCATGAGGGGTGGGCCGACTCGTGACCGACACTGCTCGTGCCCTCGGGCCCGGTCTCGGTGCTTCGGCTCATGGGGAAGGGCTCGTGCGGCGGCGTCGGCGGCGGTGGCTGCGGGGGGCCGGGGGTGGGGTCGGGGCGGTCGTGCTCGTCGCCGGGGGTGTCGGGTGGGCCCTGTACGCCAAGCTCGACGGGAACATCACGCCCGACGAGGCGGCCGCCGCCGAGCTCGCCCGGTACGAGAAGGAGCGGCCGACCTCCCTCGTGAAGGGCGCGCAGAACATCCTGCTGATCGGGTCGGACTCGCGGTCGGGGGACGGGAACGCGCGCTACGGGCGGGACTCGGGGACCGAGCGGTCGGACACCACGATCCTGTTGCATCTGGACGCCGGGCGGCGCACCGCGACCGCGGTCTCGCTGCCGCGGGACCTGATGGTGGAGATACCGGCCTGCCGGGGACCGGACGGGACCCGCAGCCGGCCCGTGTTCGCGATGTTCAACCACGCCTTCCAGAGGGGTGGTTCGGCCTGCACGATCCGTACCGTCGAGAAACTCACGAACATTCGCGTGGATCATCACATGGTCGTCGACTTCCACGGGTTCAAGGACATGGTCGACGCCGTCGACGGGGTGACCGTCTGTCTCGACGAACCGATCGACGACAAGGCCGCCAAGCTGCGGCTTCCGGCGGGACGGGTGACGCTGAACGGCGAGGAGGCGCTCGGCTATGTGCGGGCCCGCAAGTCCCTCGGCGACGGCAGCGACACCGAGCGGATGGACCGGCAGCAGCGCTTTCTCGGGGCGCTGGTCCACAAGGTGCAGAGCAATGACGTACTGCTGAATCCGGTCAAGCTCTATCCCGTGCTGGACGCGGCGACCTCCTCGCTCACCACCGACCCCGGCCTCGCGAGCCTGCGCGGGCTGTACCAACTCGTGCGCGGGCTCCGGGACATCCCCACGGGGCGGGTGCAATTCCTCACCGTGCCGAGGGAGCCGTACGTCCACGACGCCAATCGCGATCAACTCGCCGAACCCGAGGCCCGGCGCCTTTTCGAACGGTTGCGCAAGGATGCGCCGGTGAAGGTGACGGAGAAAGCCCCGAAGGTTTCAGAACATTCCCATGACCAAGAACCCTATGAAGAATCTGAGAACGTCGGCGGGGTACCCGCCTTCCGCGGCAACACGGCCGCCCAGGACGGTTGCGGGTAAAGCATTTCCCAAGGCGGCGAAGCGGTGTCCGAGCAAATGGGCGGAATGCCCGGTTGTAGGGACGTGGAATTTCTCACGGCCGTAACCTGTCGGCGAATCGGACGGCTAGTGTGAGCGCTCCGGTGCATCCGGCCGACGGAGGATTCAGCAACCGTGGACGCACAAGGCCGTGGGCGGGCGGGCGACATCGACCCCGCAGACCAGTGGGTACTCAACCCGCACACCGGTGAATACGAACTGCGACTGACCCCTTCCGCACCGCAGTCGGGAGTTCCCGGACCCCGCGCATCCGCGCCCGCCCCGAACAGGACGGGCGCCCCCGCCGGGCGTACGGCCCCCGTCGGCCGTACGGCCGCTCCCGTGGCCCCGGGCCGCGATGTGCCGCCGCCGCGCAGACGGCGGGGCGCGCCGCCCGAGGAACCGCTGCCGGGTCGGCGCGGACGCCGGCCGGTCAAGAAGAAGTCGAACGCGAAGAAGGCGCTGCTGTGGACCGGCGGCATCATGGCGTTCGTCCTGATCGCGGCGGCCGGCGGCGGCTACCTCTACATCCGGCACCTGAACGGCAACATCACCTCCGTCTCCGACGACGGGGCGTCCACCGGTGGCTTCCAGACCGACAAGGCCATCAACATCCTGCTGATCGGCACCGACAAGCGCACCGGCGCGGGCAACGAGAGCTACGGCGACAAGAACAGCGTCGGGCACGCGGACACCACGATCCTGCTGCACGTCTCCAAGGACCGTACGAACGCGACCGCGCTCAGCATCCCGCGCGACCTGATCGTGAACGTGCCGGACTGTCCGACCACGCAGGAGGACGGTTCCAGCAAGGTCATCCCGGGCACCGACAGCGTCCGCTTCAACACCAGCCTCGGACAGGGCGGCCGTACGCCCAGCTGCACGGTGCGGACCGTGACCGAGCTCACCGGGATCCAGGCCGACAACTTCATGGTGGCCGACTTCAACGCGGTCAAGACGCTGACCACGGCGGTCGGCGGCGTCGAGATCTGTCTCGCCAAGGACATCGACGACAAGGACTCCAAGCTCAAGCTGTCCAAGGGCAAGCACACGATCTCCGGTGAGGACGCCCTCGCGTTCGTGCGCACCCGGCACTCGGTCGGCTTCGGCGGCGACCTGAGCCGGATCGGGCTCCAGCAGCAGTTCCTGAGCGCGCTGATGCGCAAGCTGAAGTCCAACGACACGCTCACCAGCCCGACCAAGATGCTGAAGCTGGCCGAGGCGGGCACCAAGGCGCTGACCGTCGACTCGCAGCTCGACAGCATCGGAAAGCTGAAGGACCTCGGTCTGGAGCTGGGCAAGCTCAATGTGAAGAACCTGACCTTCACGACCGTGCCGGTCGTCGACAACCCGACGGAGAAGGTCAAGGCGACGGTCGTCCTCAACGACTCGACGGCTCCCACGGTCTTCGACATGATCAAGAACGACGTGTCGTTCACGGAGGTCAAGAAGAAGGCGAGCGCGTCCAAGAGCGCCGAGGCGGCCGAGGAGGCGGCCCGGCTCAAGGGCACCAAGTCGGCCGCGTCCGAGGTGCGGGTGCGGATCCTCAACGGCGGTGCGGCGGCGGGCAGCGCGCAGGCCGAGCTGGAGTACCTCCAGAACGAGGAGGGCGTGCTGAAGTCGGAGAACGCGGGCAACGCGGAGGCGGCGCTGGCGAAGACGACCCTGGAGTACGCCCCCGACCAGGCCGACCAGGCGCGCCGGCTCGCGGACATCCTGGGCCTGTCCGGGGCGCAGCTCAAGCCCGGCAAGAGCGTCACCAACTCCCAGGGTCTGCCGACCATGACCCTGACCCTGGGCAAGGACTTCAAGGGTGCGGGGGTGTCCTTCACGACGGCGACCAAGGCCCCCGAGGGGGTGCAGCAGTCCACGGCCGACAAGGTCGAATGCGCCAAGTGAGGTGACCTGAAGGGCCTGTTGTGCGTCTTACGAGGCGTACGGCAGGTCTTTTCGTTTCGTACGGCAGGCCTTTCGTTTCGTACGGCAGGTCTTTTCGTTCGTTCGGTGTGTGTGAGGGTGGGGAGACAGGGGATGGCGCACAGCAGTGTTCAGGGGGAGGGGACCCGTCCCGAGGTCCGGCCGGTCCAGGCGCCGGGTCCGGAGAGACCGGCGCGGCACGGTCGGCGGCGCGGCAGACGCAAGCACCGGGTGCTGCGCTGGTCGGCGGCCACGCTCGCGGTCCTGATACTCGGCACCGGCGGCGCCGGTTACCTCTACTACCAGCATCTCAACGGCAACATCCGCAAGGGCGAGCGCAGCAGCGGCGACTCCAAGGCACGGAAGGCCGGGGCGAACGCGGCCGGTCAGACCCCGCTGAACATCCTGCTGATCGGCTCGGACAGCCGTAACTCCGACGAGAACGTGAAGCTCGGCGGCAGCAGGGACGACCGGGGCACCCCGCCCCGCGGCGATGTGCAGATGCTCATCCACCTGTCCGCGGACCGCAAGAGCGCCGCGATGGTGAGCATCCCGCGCGACACCCGGGTCGCCGTCCCCAAGTGCCAGGACCCGGACACCGGGGAGAAGTTCCCGGCGACCAACACCATCATCACCAACTCGCTGGCCCGCGGCGGGGCCGGCTGCACGCTCGCCACCTGGCAGAACCTCACCGGGGTCTACATCGACCACTGGATGACCATCGACTTCGCGGGCGTGGTGCGGATGGCGGACGCCATCGGCGGTGTCAACGTGTGCGTCCGGCAGAACGTGTGGGACCACCCGACGGCTTCGGTGCCCGGCGGTTCCGGCCTGAAGATGCGGGCCGGCACCCACAAGGTCGAGGGCAAGGAGGCGCTCCAGTGGCTGCGCACCCGGCACGCCTGGGGCAGTGACCTGATGCGGGCCAGGGCCCAGCACATGTACCTGAACTCGATGATGCGGACGCTGACGAAGCAGAACGTCTTCACCGACACCCCGCGCCTGATGGACCTGGCCGAGGCCGCGACGAAGTCCCTGAAGGTGTCCGAGGAGATCGGCACCGTGAAGAAGCTCTACGACCTGGGCACCCAGCTCAAGTCGGTGCCGCCGGACCGCATCACCTCCGTGACGATGCCGAACCTGGAGGACCCGGAGGACAAGAACCACGTCGTCCCCGACGCCAAGAACGCCGACAAGCTCTGGGAGATGCTCCGCGACGACGTGCCGCTCGACGACAAGGGCAAGGCGTCCGACGCGAAGAAGACCTCCAAGAGCCAGGCCACCAAGGCCCCTTCGACATCGGACGACAGGATCGGTGTCCTCGTGCAGAACGCGACGGCCACCGCCACGCTCGCCCCGGTGAGCGGACGCGCGGGCGTGCTCGCCCAGGAACTCGTGGAGAAAGGTTTCACGCAGGCGTCCAAGGACGCGACGGCGGGACTTTCCGAGGACCGGACGGTCGTGCGCTACCCGAGCGCCGACCTGGAGGGCGACGCACAGCGGGTCGCCAAGTCCCTAGGTATTCCGCTGAGTTCGGTCAAGAAGTCGACCGACGTCTCCGGGGTCACCGTCGTGGTGGGTGCCGACTGGCGTACCGGGACCGCCTATCCGAAGCAGTCCGCGCCCAAGGCCGGTGACCTGCCGGCCAACTCGGACGCCATCAACGGCTCGGACACCAAGCAGTGCATGCCCGTGTACCCGGTCTACCAGTGGTAGTCGAACGGCGCGGGCCGTCCGTACGTACTCCTGCGGAAGGAACAACTCGTACACCAGGACGGTGGACTCGCTTCCAGGGAAATGGGGTGGATTGACCGGTTGCAGGCCCCTGGGTTCGGTCACTGCTTCGCTCGACGCCCGACCGGGCGGCTAGTGTGAGCGATCCAGTGATCCCCGGCCATGAGACCTGTCCTGGGATCGAGCACTGTGTCGACCGAACCGTGCGCCTTCCGGGGGGAAGGTGGCGTGTGGCCCTGACGGAGGATTCGGACCAACGTGGACGCGCAAGGCCATGGGCGGGCGAACGACGTCGATCCCGCAGACCAGTGGGTACTCAATCCGCACACCGGCGAATACGAGCTGCGGCTGGCTCCTTCCGCACCGCAGCCGGCCGTGCCCGGACCCCGTAGGGCAGCCCCCGCGAGAAGCGGCGCCCCCGGCGCCCCCGGCGGCCGTACGACCGCACCCGTGGCCCCCGGCCGCGGTGTCCCGCCGCCGCGCAGACGGCGGGACACCCCCGAGGAGCCGCTGCCGGGGCGGCGCGGGCGCCGGCCGGTCAAGAAGAAGGCGAACGCGAAGAAGGCCCTGCTGTGGACCGGCGGCACCATGGCGTTCGTCCTGGTCGCCGGTGCCACCACGGGCTGGTTCTATCTGAAGCACCTCGAGGGCAACGTCGGCACGACGGACGTCGGCGACGCGGCCGCCAGCAGCTTCAGCAAGGACGAGGCCTTCGACATCCTCATCATCGGCACCGACAAGCGCACCGGTGAGGGCAACGAGGGCTACGGCGACAAGGGCAGCGTCGGCCACGCCGACACCAACATCCTGCTGCACGTCGCCAAGGACCGTTCGAACGCGACCGCGCTCAGCATCCCGCGCGACCTGATCGTCGACATCCCGGACTGCCAGACCAAGCAGCAGGACGGCACCGACGCGGTCGTCCCGGGGCAGGACGGCGTCCGCTTCAACCGGAGCCTCGGTGAGCGCGGCCGGGACGCGGGCTGCACGATGCGCACGGTCGAGGCGGCCACCGGCATCAAGCCCGAGCACTTCGTGATGGCCGACTTCAACGCGGTGAAGACGCTGACCTCGGCGGTGGACGGGGTCGAGGTCTGTGTGGAGAAGGCCGTCGACGACAAGCAGTCCAAGCTCAAGCTCCCCGCGGGCACGTCCAAGGTGGAGGGCGAGCAGGCCCTCGCCTTCGTGCGCACCCGGCACGCCTTCGGCAACCAGGGCGACCTGGACCGGATCAAGGTGCAGCAGCAGTTCCTCGGCTCGCTGATGCGGAAGATGACCTCCGGCGACACCCTCACCAGCCCGACCAAGCTGCTGAAGCTCGCGGAGGCGGCGACCGAGGCGCTCACCGTGGACAAGGCGATCGGCAAGGTCGGCACGCTCAAGGACATCGCCCTGGAGCTGAAGAAGGTGCCGACGAAGAACATCAGCTTCATGACGATCCCGGTGAAGGACAACCCCGCCGAGACGGTCAAGGCGACGGTCGTCGTCGACGAGTCGCAGGCCCCCCAGATCTTCGACGCGATCAAGAACGACGTGTCGTTCACCGAGGTGAAGGCGCAGAAGAAGAAGGAGAAGGCGGAGGTCGCCGCCCGGCTCAAGGGCACCAGGTCGGCCGCCTCGGACGTACGGGTCAGCATCCTCAACGGCGGTGCGCCGGCCGGAAGCGCGCAGCAGCAGCTCGCCTACCTCCAGACCGAGGCGGGCGTGACCAAGTCCGACAACGCGGGCAACGCCGAGGCGACCCTCGCGAGGACGACCCTGGAGTACGACCCCGACCAGGCCGACCAGGCCCGCCGGCTCGCGGACATCATGGGCCTGTCCGGCTCGGCGCTGAAGCCCGGCAAGAGCGTCACCAACGCCCAGGGGCTGCCGGCCATGACCCTCACCCTGGGCAAGGACTTCAAGGGCGCCGGGGTGAAGCTGAACTCCGCCACGGCCGCACCGGCGGCCGGGGCGGCCACCGCCGACAAGGTGCAGTGCGCGAGCTGAGGGCTGGTTACCAGGTCCCGCACAGGTTCGTAGGGCAACCTCACGGGCCCGTCGTATGTCTAAGACGTGCGGCGGGCCCGCGGTGTGACGGCGGGTCCGGTGGGGTGGGTGGGAGGACAGGAACGTTGACAACGCAATACAGCGTGCAGGAAGCGGCACCGGCCACTGAGGCCGAGGGTGGGCGGGGCAGTCGGGGGGCACCGCGCAAGCACCGGCTGCTCAGATGGTCCGCGACCACGCTCGCGGTGCTGATACTCGCGGTGGCCGGGACCGGTTACGCCTACTACCGGCACCTGAACGCCAACATCGAGCAGGACGACCTGAACCTCGGGGACAACAAGGTCGCCGAGCCGACGCCGAACGCGGCCGGCCAGACCCCGCTGAACATCCTCATCATCGGCTCCGACGCGCGGGACAACGAGGAGAACCAGAAGCTCGGCGGCGCCAAGGAGACCTTCGGGGCCACGCCGCTCGCCGATGTGCAGATGCTGCTGCACCTGTCGGCCGACCGCAGCAACATGTCGGTCGTCAGCATGCCCCGCGACACCCTGGTGAAGATCCCCAAGTGCACCGACCCGGACGACGGCAAGGTGTACGCGGCGACGGACGGCCGGGCGATGACCAACCAGAGCCTCGGCCACGGCGGCCCCGGCTGCACGGTGGCCACCTGGCAGGAGCTCACCGGCATCCACATCGACCACTTCATGATGGTCGACTTCGCGGGCGTGGTGTCCATGGCGGACGCCATCGGCGGCGTCCCGGTCTGCGTGGACGCCAACATCCTCTCCCGGGACAGCGCGGGCCACGGCTCCGGACTGAAGCTGGCGGAGGGCACCCACTCCATCAAGGGCGTGCAGGCGCTCCAGTGGCTGCGCACCCGCTACGGCTTCGAGGACGGCAGCGACCTCGCGCGCGCCAAGGCCCAGCACATGTACATGAACTCGATGGTCCGCGAGCTGCGCGAGAACGCGACCCTGAGCAGCCCCAACAAGCTGCGCAAGCTCGCCGAGAAGGCCACCGACGCGATCACCGTCGACCCGGACCTGGGCAGCGTCAAGGCGCTCTACGACCTCAGCAACGAGCTGCGGAAGGTGGAGCCGGCGCGCATCACCATGACGACCATGCCGAACCGGTACGTCGGCGCGCGCGTGGAGCCCACCGAGGACGCCGAGCAGCTCTTCCGGCTGGTGCGCGAGGACATCGCGCTGGACGGCAAGGACGCGAAGAAGGCGACCGCCGAGAAGTCCGAGGAGGCCTCCGACGATCCGGCCGCCGCGAAGGACGAGATCGGGATCCTGGTCCAGAACGGCACCCGCACCGACACCCTGGCCGCGGCGAGCGGCCGCGCGAGCACGGTGGCCGGGCTGCTGACCGAGAAGGGCTACACCAAGGCGGTCGCCGACCGGTCGGGGTCACTGAGCGAGGCGAAGACGCTGCTGCGCTACCCGAGCGCCGAGCTGGAGGGCGACGCCCGGGCCGTCGCCAAGTCCCTCGGCATTCCCATGAGTTCGGTGAAGAAGTCCACCGACGTCTCCGGGGTCACGCTCGTGGTGGGCGCGGACTGGCGCGAGGGTACGACGTACAAGGCGGCCAAGCAGGACAACACCACCCCGAAGACGGCCGAGGCCCTCAACGGGGCGGACGAGTCGGCCTGCATGCACGTGAACCCGGGGTTCACCTGGTGAGGTGACTCACACCTCGTTCAGCACGGCGGGTCGTCGCGAGGCGATGACCCGCCTGGCGAGCGAGCGCGGGCTGGTCAGGAAGCCGTACCCCCAGCTCATGTGCATGGTGGCGAGGGCCACGGGGATCTGGAGCCGGGCCTTCAGCGGCAGCCCCCTGCCCGCGGGCAGCGAGCCGAGGACGATCGCCGCGAGGTAGCCGCCGGGGACCAGGAAGCCGAGCGGGGTCAGCGCGGCGCCGACCACGATCCCGGCCGCGATCGCGCACACCGCGGTCGGCGGGGCGAGGTAGCGCAGGTTGATGGAGCCCTCGTGGTAGCGGGCGACGACGTGCCGCCAACGGCCGTAGTCCTTGTACTGCTTGGCGAGGGCCTTGACGCTCGGCCGCGGGCGGTACGACACCTTCAGCTCGGGCGAGAACCAGATCAGCCCGCCCGCCTCACGGATCCGGAAGTTGAGCTCCCAGTCCTGGGCGCGGATGAACTCCTCGTTGTAGCCGCCCTGTTGCTCCAGCGCCTCGCGCCGGAAGACACCGAGGTACACGGTCTCGGCGGCCTGTGCCTCGCCGCCCGTGTGGAAGGCGGCGTTGCCGACACCGATCTTCGAGGTCATCGCGGCGGCGACCGCGTGCTCCCAGTCGTTCTCGCCCTCGGCGTGCATGATGCCGCCGACGTTCTGCGCGCCGGTCTCCTCCAGGAGCCGTACGGCGGTCGCGATGTAGTTCGGCGAGAGCATGCCGTGCCCGTCGACGCGGACGACGATCGGGTGCCGGGAAGCCTTGATCGCGGCGTTGAGGGCGGCGGGAGTGCGGCCGGCGGGGTTGGGGACGGTGTGCACGCGCGCGTCTTCGGCGACGAGCTCGGCGGCGATCTCGTCCGTGCGGTCCGTGGACGGACCGAGGGCGAGCACGACCTCCATCTCGCCGGCGTACTCCTGCGCGAGGATCGCTTGGACGGCTCCGCGCAGATGCCGCTCCTCGTCGAGGACGGGCATGATCACAGAAACGGCGGGGAGCCGCACGTCGGGCTTGGCGTTCATAGGGGGCTCACGTTACCGCGAACGGGGGACACGGACGCGCCCCGCCCGGGGCGGTGCCGGTCGTCGCAGATCGTATCTGCCTACGGTGCTCACGATCCCTCGTTCGGCTGCCCTCGCGGAGGTGTTCCCCCATGCCCGCCACGCCGCCCCGCCCCTCCGCCGCCCGCCCTCGCCCCCGGCAGCGCCGCCCCGTCCGGCCCCCCGCACGACGCAGGCGGCCGCGCTGGGCCCTGCGGGCGGCGACCACGCTGTCCGTCGTCGTGCTCGCCTCCGCCGGGATCGGGCACGCGGTGATGACCAGCCTCGACGCGGACATCGCGCGCGTGGACCCCTTCAAGGACATGAAGAACCGGCCGCGCGCCGGACACGGCATGAACGTGCTGCTCGTCGGCACCGACGGCCGCGACAAGATCACCGAGGCGGAGCGGCAGAAGTACCGGCTGGGCGGCGCGCCCTGTCACTGCACCGACACCATCATGATCGTGCACATCTCGGAGGACCGGGAGCGCGCGAGCGTGGTGAGCCTGCCGCGCGACTCCTACGCGGTGACACCCCCGCACGTCGACGCGACCACCGGGGAACGCCATCAGGGACATCCCCTCAAGATCAACGCGGCGTACGCGGAGGGCGGTCCGCAACTGACGGTCCGGACCGTGGAGTCCATGACCCACGTGAAGATCGACCACTACCTGGAGGTCGACTTCACCAGCTTCATGAAGACGGTCGACGTGCTCGGCGGCGTCGAGATCTGCAACGCCGACCCGCTGAAGGACGCGTACACCGGCCTCGACCTGGCGGCGGGCCGGCACCGGCTGATGGGCGGACAGGCGCTCCAGTACGTCCGCTCCCGGCACGCCGACGGCTCCTCCGACCTCGGCCGGATGAAGCGCCAGCAGCGTTTCCTCGCCGCGCTGATCGACCGGGCCACGTCCTCCGGGATCCTGCTGAACCCGATGAGGTTCCGTGACGTCACCCGGGCCGTCCTCGGCTCGGTGCGCGCCGACAAGGGCTTCGGCACCGACGAACTCCTCGACCTGGGCCGGGCGATGCGGAACTTCTCCCCCTCCTCCTCCGAGTTCACCACCGTGCCGATCGGGCAGATGGGATATGTCGTCCAGGGCGTCGGCTCGACCCTGAAGTGGGACCCCGCGAAGTCGGCGCAGCTCTTCAGGGCCCTGCGCGAGGACCAGCCCCTCGCCGCGCACAAGCCGCGCAGCAAGGCGCTCCTCGTGCCCGTGTCCCCGCAGCAGATCCGCGTCCAGGTCGAGAACGGCACGGCGACGGCGGGACTCGGCAAACGCGTCGACGCGGAGCTGGCGTCGACGGGCTTCCGCACGACGGGCACCCCCACGAACTCGCCCACCCCCGCGACCAAGCGCACGGTCATCACCTACGACCCCCGCTGGGACCGCTCGGCCCGCTCCCTGGCCGCGGCCCTCCCCGGCAGCGAACTACGAGCGGTCAAGGGCCAGGGCGCCGTCCTGAAGGTCGTCGCGGGCACGGACTTCGAGCACGTACGGAAGGTACGGGCCGAGGACGAGTTGCAGGGGGAGTTCGGGGTGGTCACGGGGGACGAGGTGGGGTGCGTGTAGGCGGAGGCGGGTGACACGGTCGCGCCTCGTGGCCGACGTCACATCACGCGTCTCCGCTCGCCCCCTCAGTCGTCTCAGTCGTCGAAGCCCTCCGCCGCCCGCTTCTCCCGCAGTTCCTTGATCGCCCGGCGCCGCGCGAGGCGGTGGGTGCGGCGGATCTGGGCCTCCTGGTAGCGGCGCTCGTCGCGTTCCGTCTCCGGGAGCACCGGGGGGACGCGGCGGGGCCTGCCGTCGGCGTCCACGGCCGCGAAGACCAGGTAGGCCGAGCCGACCTGGGTGGCCGGGGTCGACTCGTTCCAGCGTTCGGCCAGGACCCGTACGCCGACCTCCATCGAGGTCCGGCCGGTCCAGTTGACCTGAGCCTTCACATGGACGAGGTCACCGACCCTGACCGGCTCCAGGAACGCCATCTCGTCCATGGAGGCGGTGACCGCGGGCCCGCCGCTGTGCCGGCCCGCCACCGCTCCCGCCGCGTCGTCCACCAGTTTCATGATCACGCCGCCGTGCACCGTACCGAGGAGGTTGGTGTCGGCCTGGGTCATGATGTGGCTCAGCGTGGTGCGGGACGCCGAGGTGGGCTTTCCCGGGATCTCCGGAGTACCCGGTTCGGCGGCGGCGGTGGCCTGGTCAGTCATGGCCCCACCCTATGCTGTGTGACAATCCGGGAATTTGTGTCAGCTTGGCAACAGCGCTGCCCTGATTTTCCGACGACCCTTGTGAAGGGCACAGCGGGTACCTGCACACTGGGGCCCATGAACGATTGGCCCGAGGGATGGTCCGGCGACAACCGCGGCGACCGGTACGGACGCGGCAGCGCGAGCGCACAGCCCGAGAGCGCCCGCGTGATGCGGCAGGTCCGCCGCGGTCAGGCGCCGCCGTACAGCGCCGGCGTGCCCCCGCAGCAGGGGTACGTCAACGGCCAGGGCCATGGCGGTGACTACGACGGGTACGACAGCGGCTACAACACCGGCCAGGTCTACGGCAGCCCCGGCGGCGGTGGCTACGACGGCCCCGGCGACACGGGCGGCGGCCGGGGTCCGCGGCCCGCGCCGAACTGGCGCAAGCGGATCAAGTGGACCGCGATCGTGGTGATCACCGGGCTGGTCGTGACGACCGTCGGCACCTACTTCTGGGCCGACTCCAAGCTCAACCGCGAGGTCGACCTGTCCAAGGTCATCGACCGGCCGGAACAGGGCGACGGCACCAACTACCTGATCGTCGGCTCCGACAGCCGCGCCGGGCTCTCCTCCGAGCAGAAGAAGCAGCTGCACACCGGCTCCGCCGAGGGCAAGCGCACCGACTCGATGATGATCCTGCACACCGGCAGCAACGGCGACACCCTGATCTCGCTGCCGCGTGACTCGGACGTGGAGATCCCGACCTTCGTGGGCTCCGAGTCCGGCAAGACGTACAAGGGCACCGGGCGGCACGTGAAGCTGAACGCCGCGTACGCCGAGGACGGGCCCGAGCTGCTGGTGCGCACGGTCGAGTTCAACACCGGGCTGCGCATCGACCACTACGTCGAGATCGGCTTCGCCGGCTTCGCGAGCATCGTGGACGCGGTCGGCGGCGTCGAGATCGACATCGACAAGGGCTTCAAGGACAAGTACTCCGGCGCCGACTTCAAGGCGGGCAAGCAGACGCTGAACGGCGACCAGGCGCTCGCCTTCGTCCGCACCCGGCACGCCTTCGCCGCGTCCGACCTCCAGCGCACCAAGAACCAGCAGAAGTTCCTAGCGGCCCTCGCCCACCAGGTGGCCACCCCGGGCACGGTCCTGAACCCCTTCAAGCTCTACCCGACGCTCGGCGCGGGCCTGGACTCGCTCATCGTCGACAAGGACATGGGCCTGTACGACCTGGGCTCCATGTTCTTCGCGATGAAGGGCGTCAACGGCGGCGACGGCACCTCGCTGAACATGCCGATCTCCGGGTCCACCGGAGGCAACCTCGTCTGGGACAAGGCGAAGGTGAAGCAGCTGGTGCAGGAGCTGAACAACGACGAGAAGGTCACGGTCACCGGCAACTGAGCCCTACGCCCGCCGGGCCGAGGCGAGCAGGGCGGTGCACGGCAGCACCAACCGCCCTGCCCCGTCGGCGAATTCGCCCGCGAGACGGTCGTACTCCCGCCTGATCCGTACGACCGTCCCGGGGCTCTGCGAGGTGACGACCAGGCCGATGGTGCCGATGCCGGCGGCGGCCCCGCTCCACCACTCCTCGGCGGTGGGGCGGTGCTCCCAGGCCACCTCCGCGCACCGGACGTCCACGAGGCCGGCCTGTGCGAGCAGCGCCGCGAACCCCTCCGTCGTACGGCCGAAGTCCTCGTCGGGGTCGAGGCGGGGCAGGTGGTCCGGCGGTACCGCTCCCGCGGCCTCGCAGGCCCGGCCCAGCAGTTCCATCCCGCTCTGGCGGCCGGCGGCCCACACGGTCAGGGCCGCCGTGCCGCCCGGCCGCAGCACCCTGCGCAGCTCCGCCAGCGCGGTGCGGGGGCGGCCCACGTGGTTGAGGACGAAGTTGCCGACCACGGCATCGAACTCGGCGTCCGGGTAAGGGAGTTCGGGCAGCACGCCGATGCGGGCGTCGAGCCCGGCCGCCCGTGCCGCCGCGACCATCCCGGGATCGGCGTCCACCGCGCTCACCCGTGCCCCGCGGGCCGCCGCGGCCAGGGCCGCCGTACCGGTGCCGGTGCCGACGTCCAGGACGCGCGTGCCCTGCTCGATCCCGGCCGCGTCCAGCAGCGCCCGCACCGGATGCGCGCACAGCCGCGCGAAGCTGCCCGCGTACGCCTCGCTGCGCCCCGCCCACATCGTCCGCTCGGCCTCGTCGAAGGCCTCGGTCGCACTCGTCATGGCGCCAGCCTGCCGCAGACACGGTCGAGGGCACCCGGCAGGGCGCCCTCGACGGCGGCCGACGGGTGTCGGCCCGCGGGTGTCACATCGCCATGCCCGCCATCGCCCGACAGGTCTCCACGCAGCGGCGACACGCCTCGGCGCACCGCATCAGCTGGGGATCGTCCGGCATGGACATACACGCCTCGGCGCACATCTCGCACGCCTTGGCACACATCGCGCACATCTCGGCCGACATGGGCGAGCGGCGCATCATCATGTCCGCGCACATGCGGGTCATGTCGGCGCAGTCCATGAGCGCACGCATGATCTGCATCTGCGCCTGGCCGCCCATCTGCATGCAGGAGCTCATGGTCTCCTCGCACACGCTGTGGCACTCCATGCACGCCGCCACGCAGTCCTGCATCTCCTTGCTCATCGCGGACATGCTCTCGGCCTGGGTCATGGCTCCTCCTGGGGGACGTGGAAGCCCGGGTCGGGCTCCATGTCCTTCCGTCCTACGCCCCTCTCAGTCCGGGCGCCATCGGGCGGACACCACCAATCCGCCCCGAAACGCCCCACCCGCGACATGACAAAAGCCCCCGGAACACCTCCCGGGGGCTCAGTCGTCGCCGCAACGGGCGGTCGGCTACGGCAGGTTGCGCGCCATCACGATCCGCTGGACCTGGTTCGTGCCCTCGTAGATCTGTGTGATTTTGGCGTCGCGCATCATTCGCTCCACCGGGTAGTCCCGCGTGTAGCCGTACCCGCCCAGCAGCTGGACCGCGTCCGTGGTGACCTCCATGGCCACGTCGGAGGCGAAGCACTTCGCCGCGGCGCCCTGGAAAGTGAGGTTCTTGTCGCCGCGCTCGGAGGCGGCCGCGGCCTGGTAGGTCAGGGCGCGGGCGGCCTCGATCTTCATGGCCATGTCGGCGAGCATGAACTGGATGCCCTGGAAGTCGGCGATGGCCTTGCCGAACTGCTTGCGCTCCTGGACGTAGCCCTTGGCGTAGTCGAGGGCGCCCTGGGCGACGCCGAGGGCCTGGGCGGCGATGGTGATGCGGGTGTGGTCCAGGGTCTTCATCGCGGTCGAGAAGCCGGTGCCCTCCTCGCCGATCATGCGGTCGGCAGGGATGCGGACGTTGTCCAGATAGACCTCGCGGGTGGGCGAGCCCTTGATGCCGAGCTTCTTCTCCGGGGCGCCGAAGGAGACGCCCTCGTCGGCCTTCTCGACGACGAACGCCGAGATTCCCTTGGAGCGCTTGGTGGGGTCGGTCACGGCCATCACGGTGTAGTACTCGGACTCGCCCGCGTTGGTGATCCAGCGCTTGACGCCGTTGAGGATCCAGTGGTCGCCGTCGCGGACGGCCTTGGTCTTCATGCCGGCCGCGTCGGAGCCGGCGTCGGGCTCGGAGAGGGCGTAGGAGAACATCGCCTCGCCCTTGGCGAGCGGGGTCATGTACTTCTTCTTCAGCTCGTCCGAGCCGGAGAGGATCACCGGGAGCGAGCCCAGCTTGTTCACCGCGGGGATCAGGGAGGAGCTCACGCAGACGCGGGCGACCTCCTCGATCACGATGACGGTGGCCAGCGCGTCGGCGCCGGCGCCGCCGTACTCCTCGGGGACGTGCACGGCGTGGAGGTCATTGGCGACCAGGGCTTCCAGGGCCTCGCGCGGGAAGCGGGCCTCCTCGTCGACCGCGGCGGCGTGGGGCGCGATCTTCGCCTCCGCCAGCGAGCGGATGGCGTCCCGGAGCATGTCGTGCTCCTCGGACGGGCGGTACAGGTCGAAGTCAGCCGATCCGGCCAAGGTCTCTCACGCTCCAAGGACGCTGCGATGCCTGTGCTAATTACCGTTAAGTAACTCAAATTTTAGGGGCCTGCCCGCGGGAGTGATACGTGAGCTTGGCGACAGGGGGAAGGACCGGGGGAAACTGCCCGGCACCCGCCCCGACTATGCTCGGGCACCGCACGACCGCAGACCCCCTCTGGAGACCCCATGAGCCTCAAGATCACCGTGATCGGCACCGGCTACCTCGGCGCGACGCACGCCGCGGCCATGGCCGAACTCGGGTTCGAGGTGCTGGGGCTCGACGTGGTGCCCGAGAAGATCGAGATGCTCCAGCGGGGCGAGGTCCCGATGTTCGAGCCCGGTCTGGAGGACCTGCTGCGCAAGCATGCCGCCGGGATCGAGGGCTCCACGGGCCGGCTCCGCTTCACCATGTCCTGGGAGGAGGTCGGCGCCTTCGGTGACGTGCACTTCGTCTGTGTGAACACGCCTCAGCGGCACGGCGAGTACGCCTGCGACATGTCGTACGTCGACTCCGCGATCGCCTCCCTCGCCCCGCACCTGACCCGGCCGGCCCTCGTGGTCGGCAAGTCGACGGTGCCGGTCGGTTCCGCCGACCGCCTCGCCCGCTACCTGGCCGACCACTCCCCCGCGGGCGCGGACGCGGAGCTGGCCTGGAACCCGGAGTTCCTGCGCGAGGGCTTCGCGGTGAACGACACGCTGCACCCGGACCGGATCGTGGTCGGCGTGCGCAGCGAGCGCGCGGAGAAGCTGCTGCGCGAGGTGTATGCCACGCCGCTGGCGGAGAGCACGCCGTTCGTGGTGACCGACTTCCCGACCGCCGAGCTGGTGAAGACCTCCGCGAACTCCTTCCTCGCCACGAAGATCTCCTTCATCAACGCGATGGCGGAGATGTGCGAGGCCTCCGGCGGCGATGTCGCACGGCTCGCGGAGGCGATCGGGTACGACGACCGGATCGGCCGGAAGTTCCTGCGGGCCGGGATCGGCTTCGGCGGCGGCTGTCTGCCGAAGGACATCCGGGCCTTCATGGCCCGTGCGGGTGAGCTCGGTGCCGACCAGGCGCTGACCTTCCTGCGCGAGATCGACTCGATCAACATGCGCCAGCGCGGGCAGATGGTGGAGCTGGCCCGGCAGATACTGGGTGGCGGGCCGTTCCTCGGCAAGCGGGTCGCGGTGCTCGGCGCCACCTTCAAGCCCGACTCGGACGACGTGCGCGACTCCCCCGCGCTGAACGTGGCCGGTCAGATCCACCTCCAGGGCGGCCAGGTCACGGTGTACGACCCGAAGGGCATGGCCAACGCCCGCCGCCTCTTCCCGACCCTCGGCTACGCCGACACGGCCGTGGACGCGGTCCGCGGCGCCGACGTCGTGCTGCACCTCACGGAGTGGCGGGAGTTCCGCGACCTGGACCCGGCGGCCCTCGGCGAGGTGGCGGCCTCGAAGACCATCCTGGACGGCCGCAACGCCCTGGACCCGACGCTGTGGCGCAAGGCGGGGTGGACGTACCGGGCGATGGGGCGACCTACGGCCTGAGCGGGGCTGGGGGCGGCTCCGCCCACGACGGGACTTCCGTACAGGTGCACACGGCGCGGCCGGAATCAACGGCCCTGGGTGCGCCGGGAATTGGCCCGTGCGCGGCCCCGACGGGGGCCGGGAGGTCCTCCGGTGAGGTTCCGTGAGGTTCTCGTGGCCCGCCGTCTCCCGGTGGGCCCGCACCCGGCCGTTCACGGGTTTGGCACATGCTCATGCCC
The DNA here is from genome assembly GCF_042669125.1 of Streptomyces sp. NPDC057253. NCBI lineage: Bacteria > Bacillati > Actinomycetota > Actinomycetes > Kitasatosporales > Streptomycetaceae > Streptomyces > Streptomyces sp. NPDC057253. The sequence continues at coordinate 40,503 of NZ_JBHUXV010000086.1, forward strand.
ACCGCGGACTTCCTCACCGCGAGCTGTTGACCCATGGGTGAACGC
>NZ_JBHUXV010000087.1:0-39990 GCF_042669125.1 Streptomyces sp. NPDC057253
AGGCGGGCCCTCTTGCCGTGCGCCTGCTCGGGATCCGCCGGGCGCCTACTGGGGTTGTCTACTGGGGTTGTCTACTGGGGATCCGGGCCCACCGCGACCGGGCGCTCCGGGTCCGAGGACCACTCCGACCAGGAACCGACGTAAAGGGCCGCCGGGATGCCCGCGACCGCGAGGGCCAGCACCTCGTGGGCGCCGGAGACGCCGGAGCCGCAGTAGACGCCGACCTCGGTGTCGTCGCCGGCGCCCAGGGACTTGAAGCGGGCGTGCAGCTCCTCCGCGGGCAGGAAGCGGCCGTCCGGGCCGACATTGTCCGTGGTGGGCGCGGAGCGGGCGCCCGGGATGTGGCCGCCGACCCGGTCGATGGGCTCCACCTCGCCGCGGTACCGCTCACCCGCGCGCGCGTCCAGCAGCACTCCCGCGCGGGCCAGCGCCGCGGCCTCGTCGGCGTCGAGCAGGCCCGTCGCGGCCGGCACCGGTTCGAAGTCGCCCTCGGCGAGCGCGGGGCCCGGCAGGGAGGACTGGAGCGGGCCTTCCCAGGACGTCAACCCGCCGTCTAGGACTCGCACGTCCGGGTGACCCGTCCAGCGCAGCAGCCACCACGCGCGGGCGGCCGCCCAGCCCTGTCCGCCGTCGTACACGACCACCGGCCGGGCCGCCGAGACACCCGCGCGGCGCATGGCGGCGCCGAACTCCGCGAGGTCGGGCAGCGGGTGCCGGCCGCCGCTGCCGGCCGGACCGGCCAGCTCCCGGTCCAGGTCGACGTAGACGGCGCCCGGGATGTGCCCGGCCGCGTACTCGGCACGGCCGTCGAAGGGCGGCTCGCCGGCCGCCTTGGCCACGCTCAACTGCCAGCGGACGTCGAGCAGGACGGGCGGCTGCGGGCCCGCCAGAGCGCTCGCGAGGTCGGATGCGGAGATGATGGCGTTCATGGCCACCATCCTCGCGCACGGGGTGGCCGCGTCGTCCAGGTCCGGCTACTCTGCTCCGCCGAGCAGGCCCGATCACCAGGCGTACGGGAACGGGCACATGCTGTACAGCCGATCGCCATTCGTCGGCCATCGCCCGGCATTGGACGGGCAGCCGCGCGACAGGCACCCTCGGGGCACGGGAGTGCCGTGCGGCGGCGCGCCCGGAGCGCGCGGCACCACGGGTGGTGCGAGCATCGGCACGGAGGTCCGGACAGCGGACACGACACGGCCACCGCGAGGGGCCGAGGAGAGAGTGACGATGACCGAGGCAAGGGAGCCGGCCGTTCGGCCCGCTCGGTACACGCCCGGTACGCCCTGCTGGGTGAGTCTGATGGTGCACGGCATGGCCGCCACCCAGGAGTTCTACGGCTCCCTGTTCGGCTGGGAGTTCGTGCCGGGACCGCAGCAGCTCGGGCCGTATGTCCGGGCCCTGCTCGGTGGCGAGGACGTCGCCGGGATCGGCCAGCTGCCACCCGACCGGCATCTTCCGATCGCCTGGACGCCCTATCTCGCCTCGGCGGACATCGAGCTGACGGCCGAGACGGTACGGCTGTGCGGCGGCACGGTGGGGGTGGGTCCGCTGGACGCCGGGGACGCCGGCCGGCTGGTGATCGGCTCGGACCCCGCCGGTGCCGTCTTCGGGGTGTGGCAGGCGGCGGCGCACCTCGGCACGTCCGTCGCGGGCGTGCCGGGCACCCCCGCCTGGCACGAGCTGCTGACCTTCGAGACGGTGAGCGTCGCCAAGTTCTACGAGACGGTGTTCGGCTTCGAGGAGCAGCCGGTGGTCTCCGCCGACTTCGACTACGTCACCCTCCACGTCGACGGCCGCCCGGTCGCCGGCCTCCACGGCGTCGGCCAGGCCCTCCCCCGCGACCGGGGCCCGCACTGGATGACGTACTTCGAGGTGTCCGACGCGGATGCGGCGACCCGCCTCCTCGTGGACCTCGGGGGCCATGTCCTGCGCCCGCCCCACGACAGCCCGCACGGGCGCGTGGCCACGGTGGCGGACCCGGAGGGGGCGCGGTTCTCCCTGATCGAGAACCCGCGCTGAGCGACGCGGGAGCCCGGGCGGGGCCCTCGGTCAGAGGTGCTGCCGCATCGAGGACTCGGTCACAGGGGCGACCCGCTCGAGGCCGTCGGTCACAGGGACGCCCCGCGCTGACGCCCTCTGTCAGAGGCACGCCCCGCGCCCAGCCCCTCGGTCAGACGTGCGCCCCGGGCTGCTCGACCGGCAGTACGTCGGGGGACAGGGCCGCCGCCCGGGCCGTACCCGCGGTCATACGGCGGCGGTGGTGACGGCGGCACAGGACCTCGTAGCCGATGTCGTCGGACTGGTTGACGTCGCCGACGACCACCTGGGCGCCCTCGACGACCATCTCGCCGCCGACCGTACGGGCGTTGTGCGTGGCCCGGGCGCCGCACCAGCACAGGGCCTCCACCTGGAGGACCTCGACCCGGTCGGCCAGTTCGACCAGTCGCTGGGAGCCGGGGAACAGCTTGGAGCGGAAGTCGGTGGTGATGCCGAAGGCGTACACGTCGAGGTCCAGGTCGTCGACCACGCGGGCGAGTTGGTCGATCTGCTCCGGCGCGAGGAACTGCGCCTCGTCCGCGATCACGTAGTCCGCCCGGCCGCCGCGCGAGAGGTGGTCGACGAGGTAGGCGTACAGGTCCTGGCCGTCCTCGACCTCCACCGCGTCCGTGACCAGGCCGAGCCGCGAGGAGAGCTTGCCCTCGCCGGCCCGGTCGTCCCGGGTGAAGATCATGCCCGTCAGGCCGCGCGCCGAGCGGTTGTGCTCGATCTGGAGAGCCAGCGTGGACTTCCCGCAGTCCATGGTTCCGGAGAAGAACACCAGCTCGGGCATGGCGAGTCGAGCACCTTTCGGCGGGGGCGGGACAGGAGGGGCGTCAGGAGCGTACTTCGAGCAGGGGGACCAGTTGCTCGGCGGGGGTCATGGAACCGTGGTTGCCGACCATCGCGGACTCCTTCGGCTCCCGCTCGGAGGCGATGAGCAGGACGTCGTCGCGGGCGGCGGCGACCACGTCGCCGATGCGGTCGTACACCCGCTCGTCGAAGCGGTCCGGCGGCCCGAACCAGCCCGCCGCGACGGCCTCCTCGCGCGAGGCGACCCAGAACTGCTCGCCGAGCACCTCGCGCCAGCAGGTCAGCACGTCACCCTCGGCGCCCGGCACCGCGTACACATGGCGGGCCCGGCCCTCGCCGCCCAGCAGGGCGACCCCGGCGCGCAGTTCCCAGTCCTCGTCGAAGTCGATGCGGTGCTGCTCGTCGAACGGGATGTCGACCATGCCGTGGTCGGCGGTGACGTACAGCGCGCTGTGCGACGGCAGTTGCTCGGCGAGGCGCTGGACCAGGCGGTCGACGTACATCAACTGGCCGCGCCAGGTGTCGGAGTCGACGCCGAAGCGGTGGCCCGCGCCGTCGACCTCGGCGTAGTACGTGTAGACCAACGAGCGGTCACCGGCGGCCAGTTGCTCGGCCGCGAGGTCCACGCGCTCCTCGCCGGTCAGCCGCCCGTGGAAGGTGCCGCCGCTGAGCGCGACCTTGGTCAGCGGGGTGTTCTGGAAGGTGGGCGAGGAGACCTGGGCCGCGTGCACCCCTGCCTGGTGGGCGAGTTGGAAGACGGTGGGGTACGGCTGCCAGGCCCCCGGCTTGGTCCACGGCTGCCAGCGCAGCTGGTTCATCAGCTCGCCGGTGGCCGGGTTGCGCACGGTGTAGCCGGGCAGGCCGTGCGCGCCCGGCGGCTGCCCGGTGCCGACGGAGGCGAGGGAGGTCGCGGTGGTCGCCGGGTAACCGGTGGTCAGGGGGCGGCCGGTGCCGCCGCGCGAGCTGCCGAGCAGCGAGGTCATGAAGGGCGCCTCGTCCGGGTGCGCCTTCAGCTGCTCCCAGCCCAGACCGTCGATCAGGAACACGCAGTTCCGGTCGGCGGGCGTGAGCTCGGTGATCGCGGCGGTCATGTCCGGTACGGCCATGCCGGCGGCGAGGGTGGGCAGCAGGTCGGCTAGGGAACCGGAGCCGTACTCCGGGACGGGCGCGGTGTCGAGGGCGAGGGGTTCCGGGTGGTCCCAGGCGGCGGGCTGCACCATCAGCGGGTGACGTCCGCGGTCGCCTCGGAGATGGCCTGCGCGAAGGCGAGCGCCTGGCGCACGGTGTCCGGGCCGTCCCCCGCCTCGCTGACGCGCAGGCTGAGGTCGTCGGCGGTGGAGCTGCCGGTGTAGCCGTGGTCCGCCTCGCAGTTGGGGTCGCCGCAGGCCGCGGGCTCCAGGTCGATACGGGCGACGGCGCCCCAGCCGATGGTCAGCACGACCTCGCGGGGCAGGGTGCCCGGCTGGTACTGCTCGGGGTTGGCGACGACCCGGCTGACCACGACCGACGAGATCCGGCCGAGCTTCACGGACTCCGTGGAGGTAGTGGCGTACGGCGTCGGGGACGTGCTGTCCGCGGCCTGCTCGTCGGTGTGGCTGACGATGAAGCGGTTGCCGGTGAGGACGAGCACGGTCACGTGCCGCCGCACCTCGTTCTGGTCGAACGTCGTCTCCTGGTGGACCAGGTACGACCGGATGGTGTCGCCGCCCACGGCGGCCTCCACCGCCTCCGCCACGAGGGCGGGGTAGTAGCCGCTGCGCTCGATCGCCGCTCGCAGCCCCTGGGTCGTCGTACTGGTCTTGGCCATGACGTCCATCCTACGGGGGCGCACTGACTGCGAGGCACCGCTCGCCGCAGCTCAGTACGTGGGGAGTGTCCGCGGGCCGAGGTCGTCGCGGGCGGGCGGCGGGGCGAGCCGTACGGAGGCGCCGAGGACGCTCAGGCCGCGCGGGGCGACGACGACCGGCTCCAGGGTGACCGCCACGACCTCGGGATGGTCGTCGACCAGCCGGGACACCCGCAGCAGCAGCTCCTCCAGGGCCGGTGTGTCGACCGGTGTGGAGCCGCGCCAGCCGAAGAGGAGCGGGGCCGTCCGGATCGACCGGACCAGGGTCGTGGCCTCCCGGTCGGTGACCGGAATCAGCCGGTGCGCGGTGTCGCCGAGCAGCTGCGAGGCGGCCCCCGCGAGCCCGAAGGACAGCACGGCGCCGGCGGCCGGGTCGATGACGGCCCGGATGACGGTGTCCACCCCGCGCGGGGCCATCCCCTGCACCACGGGCCGCAGTTCGTCGGGCGGGCCGAACAGCTCGGTCAGCTCGGCGTACGCCCGGCGCAGCTGCTCCTCGTCCGCGAGGTCGAGGCGGACGCCGCCGAGGTCGGCGCGGTGGCGCAGGTGCGGGGCGGTGGCCTTGAGGGCGACCGGGTAGCCGAGGGTGCGGGCGGCCTCCGCGGCCGCGTCGGAGGTGGGGGCGGGCAGGGCGCGGTGCACCTCGATGCCGTACTTGCCGAGCAGTTCGCAGGTCTCGTCGGTGCCGAGGGTGAGGCCCTGCCCGCGCGTGAGGAGGCCGTCGATGAGGGCGGCCGCGCCCTTCTCGTCGATGTTCTCGTACTCGGGCACCTTGCCGGGTTCGGCCGCTTCCCGGCGCCACTGGGCGTACTCCACCACGTCGGCCAGGGCCCGCACCGCGCGCTCGGCGGCGGGGTAGGCCGGGATGAGGCGCTCCGAGGTCTCGGGGGCGGGCGGCCCGGCGGGCGCCGGTGCGGCCTGCAGCCGGTCCAGCGCACGGAAGGGGTGGTCGGCGCGGATCACCGGCGGGCCCGCGGCGGCCTGGGGTGCGGTGCTGGTCGCCGCGGACAGGGCCTCCGCGAGGCCGCCGAGTTCGACGTGCACCACGAGGACCGGCTTGCCGGGGACCTGCTCCGCCGCTGACCTGAGGGCCTCGGCGAGCGCGGCGTCGCCCGCCAAGCCCTGGCCGACCGCCGGGATGGCCGTGACGATCACCGCGTCGGAGGAGTCGTCCGCCAACGCGCGCGCGAGGGCCGCGTGGAAGTCCTCCGGCGCGGCCGCCGTGGTCAGGTCCAGCGGGGGCGTGGGCTTGAGGCCCTCGGCCACGCACGCGTCGTAGGTGAGCAGGCCGAGCGACTCGGAGTTGCCCAGGATCGCCACCCTGGGCCCGGTGGGCAGCGGTTGGCGGGCCAGCAGCAGGCCGGTGTCGACAAGTTCGGTGATGGTGTCCACGCGGATCACGCCGGCCTGCCGCAGCAGCGCGGACACCGTGGCGTGCGGCAGGCGCGTGGCGCGCACCGCGTGGCCCTGCGGGGCCGAACCCGCCCCTTGGACGACGACGAGGGGCTTCGCCGCCGCCGTACGCCGGGCGAGGCGGGTGAACTTGCGGGGGTTGCCGATGGACTCCAGGTACATGAGGACGACGTCGGTGTCCGGGTCGTCGTACCAGTACTGAAGGACGTCGTTGCCGGAGACGTCCGCGCGGTTGCCGGAGGAGACGAAGGTGGAGACGCCGGTGACGCCGGTGACCCCGCCGCCGCGGCGGTGCAGCCGGGAGAGCAGGGCGATGCCGATGGCACCGGACTGGGCGAACAGGCCGATCCGGCCGGGGCGGGGGGCCTCGGGGGCCAGGGAGGCGTTGAGCCGGACGTCCGGGGAGGTGTTGATGATCCCGAAGGCGTTCGGGCCGATGATCCGCATGCCGTACGCGCGTGCGTGCCGGACGAGTTCACGCTGGCGCTCGCGTCCCTCGGGGCCGCTCTCGGCGTACCCGGCGGACAGCACGACGAGTCCCTGCACGCCGTGCGCCCCGCACTCGGCGACGGCCTCGGGGACGTGCTCGGCCGGTACGGCGACGACCGCGAGGTCGACGGGGCCGTCGATGTCGCGCACCGAGCGGTGCGCGGGAACGCCGTCGACCTCCTTCCGGTCGTCGGGGAACGCCTTGTTCACGGCGTACAGGCGGCCGTCGAAGCCGTAGTCCCGGATGTTGGCGAGCACGCTGCGGCCCACGCCGCCAGGGGCGCGGCCGACGCCGATGACGGCGACGGAGCCGGGGGCGAGCAGCCGCTGCACGGACCGGGACTCGGCGCGCTGTTCGCGCGCGTACTGCACGGCGAGCGAGCGGTCGGTGGGCTCCAGGTCGAACTCCAGGCGTACGACGCCGTCCTCGAAGCTGCGCTTCTGGGTGTACCCGGCGTCGGTGAAGACCTTGATCATCTTGACGTTGGCGGGGAGCACCTCGGCGGCGAAGCGCCGGATGCCGCGCTCGCGGGCGACGGCGCCGATGTGTTCGAGGAGGGCGGAGGCCACACCGCGTCCCTGGTGGGCGTCCTGGACGAGGAAGGCGACCTCGGCCTCGTCCGCGGGGGCGGAGGCGGGCATGCCGTCCTCGCCGATGCGGTCGTAGCGTACGGTGGCGATGAACTCGCCGCCGACCGTGGCGGCGAGTCCCACCCGGTCCACAAAGTCGTGGTGCGTGAAGCGGTGGACGTCCTTGGCGGACAGGCGTGGGTAGGGCGCGAAGAAGCGGTAGTACTTCGACTCGTCCGAGACCTGCTCATAGAAGCTGACCAGGCGATCGGCGTCGTCGACGGTGATGGGCCTGATGCGCGCGGTGCCGCCGTCGCGCAGCACCACGTCGGCCTCCCAGTGGGCGGGGTACTCATGCCGGTCCGACGCGCTCTGCATGGGCCCCAGAGTACGGCTCGCGTACGACAACGGCGCGAGGCAGTCTGGGGAGAACGCGCGAGAGCAGCGCGAGGACGGAGGTCGGGCCGAGGCCGCGGTCCGACGACTCACCCCGGAGGGACTCCCGTCCCGTCCGGAGATGTTTCACGTGTGGGAAACTGGTCTAGACAACCCTGAACACCGAAGGGCAGCATCACATGGCTGAGCGCCGCGTCAACGTCGGCTGGGCCGAGGGCCTCCACGCCCGCCCCGCTTCCATCTTCGTCCGGGCCGCCACGGCCGCAGGTATCCCGGTGACGATCGCCAAGGCCGACGGCAACCCCGTCAACGCGGCCTCCATGCTGGCCGTGCTCGGCCTCGGCGCCCAGGGCGGCGAGGAGATCGTCCTCGCCTCCGACGCCGAGGGCGCGGACGCGGCCCTCGACCGGCTCGCGAAGCTGGTCGCCGAGGGACTCGAGGAGCTTCCCGAGACCGTCTGAGCCCTCCGGGACGCAGCGCGGTAAAAACACTCGAAGGGCTCGTCCGAATTATCGGGCGGGCCCTTCGCATTTCCCATTTACGGGCAGCAGAAATACTGCCCCTCGAATTACCCCCTCTTTGTATACGGTGCCTGTGTTAATGCCGCAGGCCCGTCACGTTTACAGGATGTTGCGAGGTCCTCACACGGTCCGCGCGCTCCCCGCCGGAGGTGAACCGCAGCCGGTGCGCCGCGCCCGAGCGCTCGGTGTGCAGGGCCGTGATCGCCCGCGCGCGCTCGCCGTCCCCGCGCGCCACCGCGTCCACGATCGCGCCGTGCTCCGCCCACGACTCGACCGGGTCGGCGGGCGCGTCCACGACGTACATCCAGGCGATCTTGTGCCGCAGCTGGGTCAGCATCGAGGTCATCGCGGGGCTGCCGGAGGCCTGGGCGAGCGTCTCGTGGAACCAGCCCCCCAAGGAGCGCAGATCCTCGCTGTTGCCCCGCCTGGCCCGCTCCTGGCCCAGCCGGACCAGGCCGCGCAGCACCTTCAGATGGGCCTCGGTGCGCCGCTGGGCGGCCCGGGAGGCGCCGAGCGGTTCGAGGAGCATGCGCATCTCCAGGAAGTCGGCGCCCTCCTGCTCGGTCGGTTCGGCGACGCACGCGCCCGCGTGCCGGCGCGTCACCACGAAGCCCTCGGCCTCCAGTGTGCGCAGGGCCTCCCGGACGGGGACGCGGGAGACGCCGTAGCGACGGGCGAGCAGTTCCTCGGTGAGCCGGCTGCCGCGCTCGTGGACACCGGCGACGATGTCGTCCCGGATCGCTGTGCATACCGAGTGCGCCGGAATACGCATGTCCGACCTCCGTCTTAATCCCCGTGAAACGTCGCCGATTGACGTGTGTTCAGTGACTCTATTGCAATCAGCGGGAATTTCCGACGGCGGGCCGGAATCCGGGGATATTTTTTGGACAGCGGGGCGTTGGAAACGACGAAACCCCGGCTCGGAGGAGCCGGGGCTTCACGAAGGCCGCGCGGAGGTCGCGCGCGGGTCGTCAGACGCTGACGCCGTGCGAGCGCAGGTAGGCGACGGGATCGATGTCCGAGCCGTACTCGGGGCTGGTGCGCGCCTCGAAGTGCAGGTGCGGCCCGGTGACGTTGCCGGTCGCGCCGGACAGGCCGATCTGCTGGCCGGGGGTGACCGACTGGCCGACCGAGACGCCGATCGACGAGAGGTGGCCGTACTGCGTGTAGGTGCCGTCGGCCATCCGGATCACGATGTTGTTGCCGTACGACCCGCCCCAGCCGGCCTCCACGACGGTGCCGCGGCCGACCGCGTGCACGGAGGTGCCGCTGGCGGCGTGGAAGTCGACACCGGTGTGGCTGCCGGACGACCAGATGGAGCCGCCGCTCTTGTAGCCGGTGGAGATGTAGGAGCCGGAGATCGGGGCGACGAAGGCGTTCAGGCGCTTGCGCTCGGCCTCGCGGGCGGCGCGCTCCTTGGCCTCGCGTATCTCCTTGGCCCGTGCCTCGGCCTTGCGCTTGGCCTCGGCGGCCGCCTTCTTCTGCGCGGCGGCCTGCGCCTGGGCCACGGCCTGGGCGTCGATCTGCTCGGCGAGCGAGTCACCGGCGCTGACGACGGGCATGAGGCCGCTCTGTTCGACGGAGCTCACGGAGTTGTCGGCGGCGAGCGCCGGGGCGGCGAGGGTGCCGATGACGCCGGTGGTGGCGAGGGCGGCGACGCCCGCGGCGCGGGCGGTGGTGCGCTTCATACGGCTGGGACGACGGTGCTTCCCGGTGGCGCAGGTGAACGCCATGTGGTGGCTGGTCCTTTCCTTCCTTCTCGCCTACCGGGTTAGCTGACGGGTTCGGAGCAGGAAGGTCTCCTACGGACCCCCTCGCGGTGCGCGGGCGTCCGATTCACCCCAGGGACGTGTGGTGGGTCCCCGGCTCCCCTGGCTCGCGCCGTACGGGGACTCGGCGATGACTGTCCGGTGCCGCGGACGCGGCGCACTGCCTGACGAACAGCCCAGGGGACGCTATGCGGGCGGACTTTCGATCCCCAAACCGATCACGGTGTTTGTAGCGCATCCCACAGGGCAGACAGGCAACCTCCGGCCCAATTCGGACATCTAAGAGACCTGGGTGTCGAAGGGGCCCTGGTGACACATCGGTCACCAGGGCCCCTTCGGGTCACGTGCGCGTGGGTCGCGTCCGCTACTCGGCTGTCACGACCTTGACCTCGCCGATGCCGAGGGCCTCGACGGGCTCCTTGATGGCGGCCGCGTCGCCGACCAGGATCGTCACCAGCCGGTCCACCGGGAAGGCGTTCACGACGGCCGCGGTGGCCTCCACGGTGCCGGTCGCGGCGAGCTGCTGGTACAGCGTCGCCTGGTAGTCGTCCGGCAGGTGCTGTTCGACCTGGTCGGCCAGCGTGCTCGCCACGGCCGCCGCGGTCTCGTACTTGAGCGGCGCCACCCCGACGAGGTTCTGGACGGCGACATCGCGCTCGGCGTCGGTGAGACCGCCCTCGGCGAGCGTGCGCAGCACCTTCCACAGGTCGTCCAGCGCGGGACCCGTGTTGGGGGTGTCCACGGAACCGCTGATGGCGAGCATCGCGGCCCCCGAGCCGTCCGGGGCGGACCTGAGGACCTGCCCGAACGCGCGCACGCCGTAGGTGTAGCCCTTCTCCTCGCGCAGGACGCGGTCCAGGCGGGAGGTGAGGGTGCCGCCGAGGCAGTACGTGCCGAGCACCTGCGCGGGCCACACGCGTGCGTGCCGGTCGGCGCCGATACGGCCGATCAGCAGCTGCGTCTGGACGGCGCCGGGGCGGTCCACGATGACGACCCGGCCGGTGTCGTCGGCGGTCACCGGCGGCACCGGGCGCGGCTGGGCCTGCGAACCGGTCCAGGAGCCGAGGGTGTCGGCGAGCAGCGCGTCCAGGTCGATGCCGGTGAGGTCGCCGACGACCACGGCGGTCGCGGTGGCGGGGCGCACGTGCTTCTCGTAGAAGGCGCGTACGGCCGCGGAGTCGATGTTCTCGACGGCCTCCTCGGTGCCCTGGCGCGGGCGCGACATGCGGGAGTCCGCCGGGAACAGCTCCCGGGAGAGCTCCTTGGCGGCGCGGCGCGAGGGGTTGGCCAGCTCGTGCGGGATCTCGTCCAGGCGGTTGGTGACGAGCCGCTCGACCTCGCTGTCCGCGAACGCGGGCGCCCTGAGCGCGTCGGCCAGCAGACCGAGCGCCTTGGCGAGGCGGGAGGCGGGCACTTCGAGGCTGAGGCGGACGCCGGGGTGGTCGGCGTGCGCGTCGAGGGTGGCACCGCAGCGCTCCAGCTCTGCGGCGAACTCCTCGGCGGAGTGCTTGTCGGTGCCCTCGGAGAAGGCGCGCGCCATGATCGTGGCGACGCCGTCCAGGCCGGCCGGTTCGGCGTCCAGGGGCGCGTCCAGGAGCACCTCGACGGCGACGACCTGCTGGCCGGGGCGGTGGCAGCGCAGGAGCGTGAGGCCGTTGTCGAGCGTCCCACGCTCAGGGGCGGGGAAGGCCCAGACCTTGGGCTCGCCCGCCTGCGGCTGCGGGTGGAATTCCATCGCGGCGAGCTCGGTCACTTGGCCGCCTCCTCGTTCTCGTCGGTGGCTTCTACGGTCGCCGCGGCTTCCGGGTCCTCGGCGGCGTCCTCGGCGCTGTCGGCGATCTCGGCCGGGGCGGTGGGCTCGTAGACGAGCACCGCGCGGTTGTCGGGGCGCAGCTTGGCCTTGGCGACCGCCTGGACCTCCTCGGCGCTCACCTCCAGGACGCGCTGTACGGCGGTCAGGGCGAGCTGCGGGTCGCCGAACAGGACGGCGTAGCGGCACAGTTCGTCGGCGCGGCCCGCGACGGTGCCGAGCCGGTCCAGCCACTCGCGCTCCAACTGGGCCTGGGCGCGCTCCATCTCCTCGGCGGTGGGGCCCTCCGCGGCGAAGCGGGCGAGCTCCTCGTCGATGGCGGCCTCGATGACCGGCACCTCGACGTCACCGGAGGTCTTCACGTCCAGCCAGCCCAGGGAGGGCGCTCCGGCCAGGCGCAGCAGGCCGAAGCCGGCCGCGACGGCCGTACGGTCGCGCCGTACGAGCCGGTTGTAGAGGCGGGAGGACTCGCCGCCGCCCAGGACGGTCAGGGCGATGTCGGCCGCGTCCGCCTCGCGGGTGCCGTCGTGCGGCAGCCGGTAGGCGGCCATCAACGCGCGCGCGGGGACCTCCTCCTCGACGACCTCGCGCAGCTGCTCGCCGATGGTCTCCGGCAGGGAGCCGTCGCGGGGCGCGGGCTTGCCGTCGTGCGCGGGGATGGAGCCGAAGTACTTCTCGATCCAGGCGAGCGTCTGCTCGGGGTCGATGTCGCCGACGACCGACAGGACGGCGTTGTTGGGCGCGTAGTACGTGCGGAAGAACGCGCGCGCGTCCTCCAGGGTGGCCGCGTCCAGGTCGGCCATCGAACCGATCGGGGTGTGGTGGTAGGGGTGGCCCTCGGGGTAGGCGAGCGCGGTCAGCTTCTCGAACGCGGTGCCGTAGGGGACGTTGTCGTAGCGCTGCCTGCGTTCGTTCTTGACGACGTCGCGCTGGTTCTCCATCGACTCGTCGTCGAGGGCGGCCAGCAGGGAGCCCATGCGGTCGGCCTCCAGCCAGAGGGCGAGCTCCAGCTGGTGGGTCGGCATGGTCTCGAAGTAGTTGGTGCGCTCGAAGCTGGTGGTGCCGTTGAGCGAGCCGCCCGCGCCCTGGACGAGCTCGAAGTGACCGTTGCCGTGCACCTGCTTCGAGCCCTGGAACATCAGGTGCTCGAAGAGGTGAGCCAGGCCGGTACGGCCCTTGACCTCGTGGCGAGAACCGACGTCGTACCAGAGGCACACCGCCGCGACCGGGGTCAGGTGGTCCTCGGAGAGCACCACGCGAAGGCCGTTGGCCAGGCGGTGCTCGGTCGCTGTCAGGCCCCCGGTGCCTGCCTGGTCTGTGGCCGTGTGACCCATGGGCATGTACGTCCCTTCGATCGCGGTCGCGGTCGTTGAGAACCGCGGTTTGTGGAGCTGTTTTCCTGCCGGTCCTGCCACTGTATGCAAGCGTGCGCACCCTCGGTGAAGTTCCCGGGGCGCGTACGCCCACAGCGGATCGCGTAGCCTGCGGGCAACCGTGAGGGAGGCGCTGTGCGGTCGTCGGCCCGGGCGGCCCTGCCGGGTCCCGGCCCGGACTGTCAGTGCCGCGGTCCACAATGGTCCGCGTCAGATCCTGTTCACGCTTCAGCAAGAGTGAGCCGAAGGGCCGATGTGAGCGACCCGTAGGCGAGCGACCAGAAAAGAGGAGCCGGCAGCGATGGCCCGCCGCAGCACGAAGACCCCGCCGCCCGACGACTCGTACGAGGAGCGGATCCTCGACATCGACGTCGTGGACGAGATGAAGGGCTCGTACCTCGAGTACGCGTACTCGGTCATCTACTCCCGCGCGCTCCCGGACGCCCGCGACGGCCTCAAGCCGGTGCACCGCCGCATCGTCTACCAGATGAACGAGATGGGCCTGCGCCCCGACCGCGGCTATGTGAAGTGCGCCCGTGTGGTCGGCGAGGTCATGGGCAAGCTGCACCCGCACGGCGACGCGTCGATCTACGACGCCCTGGTGCGCATGGCCCAGCCCTTCTCGATGAGCGTCCCGCTGGTCGACGGCCACGGCAACTTCGGCTCGCTGGGCAACGACGACCCGCCGGCCGCCATGCGGTACACCGAGTGCCGCGCCGCCGAGGCCGCGAGCCTGATGACCGAGTCCATCGACGAGGACACGGTCGACTTCGCGCCCAACTACGACGGCCAGGAGCAGGAGCCGGGCGCGCTGCCCGCCGCCTTCCCGAACCTCCTGGTGAACGGCGCCTCCGGCATCGCGGTCGGCATGGCCACCAACATGGCGCCGCACAACCTCACCGAGGTCATCGCGGCCGCCCGCCACCTGATCCGCTACCCGAACGCGGATCTGGACGCCCTGATGAAGCACATCCCGGGGCCCGACCTGCCCACCGGCGGCCGTATCGTCGGTCTCTCCGGCATCCGGGACGCGTACGAGACGGGCCGCGGCACCTTCAAGATCCGCGCCACGGTCTCGGTGGAGACGGTGACGGCCCGCCGCAAGGGCCTGGTCGTCACCGAGCTGCCCTTCACGGTCGGCCCGGAGAAGGTGATCGCCAAGATCAAGGACCTGGTCGGCGCGAAGAAGCTCCAGGGCATCGCCGACGTCAAGGACCTCACCGACCGCGCGCACGGCCTGCGGCTGGTCATCGAGATCAAGAACGGCTTCGTGCCGGAGGCCGTCCTGGAGCAGCTCTACAAGCTGACGCCCATGGAGGAGTCCTTCGGCGTCAACAACGTGGCGCTGGTAGACGGTCAGCCCCTCACGCTCGGCCTCAAGGAGCTCCTGGAGGTCTACCTCGACCACCGCTTCGAAGTGGTGCGCCGCCGCAGCGAGTTCCGGCGCACCAAGCGGCGCGACCGGCTGCACCTGGTCGAGGGTCTGCTCACAGCACTCGTCGACATCGACGAGGTCATCCGGATCATCCGCTCCAGCGACAACTCCGCGCAGGCGAAGGAGCGCCTGATCGAGCGCTTCTCGCTGAGCGAGATCCAGACGCAGTACATCCTGGACACACCGCTGCGGCGCCTGACCCGCTTCGACCGCATCGAGCTGGAGTCCGAGAAGGACCGCCTCAACGCGGAGATCGCGGAGCTGACCCGGATCCTGGAGTCGGACGCCGAGCTGCGCAAGCTCGTCTCCGCCGAGCTGGCCGCGGTCGCCAAGAAGTACGGCACCGCGCGGCGCACGGTCCTGCTGGAGGCCGGGGCGACGGCTCCCGTGGCCGCCGTACCGCTGCAGGTGGCGGACGACCCGTGCCGGGTGCTGCTGTCCTCGACGGGGCTGCTGGCCCGTACGGCGAACGGCGAGCCGTTCCCGGAGGAGGCCGGCGGAAAGCGCGCCAAGCACGACGTGATCGTCTCGGCGGTGCCGGCCACCGCGCGGGGCGAGGTCGGCGCGGTGACGTCGGCCGGCCGCCTGCTCCGGCTGAACGTGATCGACCTGCCGCAGCTGCCGGAGTCGGCCGCGAACCTCTCGGGCGGCGCCCCGCTGGCGGAGTTCCTCTCCCTGGAGGACGGCGAGAGCCTGGTCTGCCTGACCACGCTGGACGAGTCCTCCCCCGGTCTGGCGCTCGGTACCGAACAGGGCGTCGTCAAGCGCGTGGTCCCCGACTATCCGAGCAACAAGGAGGAGTTGGAGGTCATCACGCTCAAGGAGGGCGACCGGATCGTCGGCGCGGTCGAGCTGCGCACCGGCGAGGAGGACCTGGTCTTCATCACCGACGACGCCCAACTGCTGCGCTACCAGGCCTCGCAGGTCCGGCCGCAGGGCCGTCCGGCGGGCGGCATGACCGGCATCAAGCTCACCGAGGGCGCGAAGGTCATCTCCTTCACCGCGGTGGACCCGGCGGCGGAAGCGGTCGTGTTCACCGTCGCGGGCTCGCGCGGCACCCTCGACGACTCGGTCCAGACGACGGCCAAGCTGACACCGTTCGACCAGTACCCGCGCAAGGGCCGCGCCACGGGCGGTGTGCGCTGCCAGCGGTTCCTGAAGGGCGAGGACTGTCTGTCCCTGGCCTGGGCGGGCGCCGTCCCGGCCCGCGCCGCGCAGAAGAACGGCACTCCGGCCGACCTCCCGGAGATGGACCCGCGCCGGGACGGCTCGGGTGTGTCGCTGGCGAAGACGGTGTCGGTGGTGGCGGGGCCGGTCTAGGCCGGTTCCTCGGGATCCTCTTCCGTCCCCTGGACATAGCGCAGAACGCCCCACATGCCGGCCTCGTCGGCGGCGTGCGGGGCGTTCGTCGTATCCGCCCTGCACGCCTCCAGTTCCTCGGCGAGCGCCTGGGTGTCGATACCGGAGCCGATGAGGACGAGCTGGGTGAGCCGGTCGTCGCCGACGCCCCAGGGCTCGGGGTAGAACCGCAGGAAGCTACCGACGGCGTGGACGGCGTAACGGTTGCGGGCGTCGTACGGCCCGAAGTCCACGTACCCCTTGATCCGGTACAGCCCCTCCGGCCTGCTGTCGAGGAAGGCCATCAACCGACGGGGGTCCATGGGCACGTCGGAGCGGAACGCCACGCTGTCGTAGCCGGAGTGCAGGTGGTCCTCGTGACTGTGGTCCTCGTGATCGTGGTCCTGGTGATCGTGCTCGTCGGTGTGGTCGTGGAGGTCGTCGAAGGAGAGCTGTCCGATGCGCTCCTCGCCGGGGCGGCAGTCGAAGAGGAACTCGGGGTCGATGCGGCCGTAGGTGGCGGGGACGATCGCGGCGCGGTCGACGAGGGTGTGCACGGTCGCCAGGACGCGCTCGGCGTCCTGGGGGGCCGCCCGGTCCAGCTTGTTCACCACCACCAGGTCGGCGAGGGCCAGGTGCCGGTCGAGCTCGGGGTGCTTGGCGCGGGTGTCGTCGAACTCGGCTGCGTCGACGACCTCGACGAGACCGCCGTAGACGATGCCGGGCTCCTCGCTGGCGAGCACCATGCGGACGAGTTCCTGCGGCTCGGCGAGCCCGCTGGCCTCGATGACGATGACGTCGATGCCGGTGTCGGGGTGGGCGAGCTTGGCGAGGTACCCGTCGAGCTCACTGACGTCGACGGCGCAGCACAGGCAGCCGTTCCCGAGGGAGACGGTGGAGTCGCCGAGCGCGCCGGCGACGGCCATGGCGTCGATCTCGATGGCGCCGAAGTCGTTGACGACGGCGCCGATGCGGCTGCCGCCGCTGCGGTGGAGCAGATGATTGAGGAGGGTGGTCTTGCCGGACCCCAGGAATCCGGCGAGAACGACGACCGGGATCTGCCGGGGGCTCCCGCTCGGCTGACTCAACGTGCGACCTCTTTCGCGCTGCTGCGTGCACCGGATCGCGGTCCCGGCGCACAGAGGAGGTTTGAATGCCGGACCAGGATACGAGCCGGAATAATCACCGCGAAGTGAACGATTGTTAGCAGTGCTTGCGGGGCAGACGTTGGGGAAGGCGCCGGTTCGTGCGACCCTCACTTCCCTCCGTGCGCCTCCTCTCCGCCTCCCCCGCCGATCAGAGCCGCTCGGCACCCTGGGAGACGGCAAGCGCCGCCCACCGCTCGCCGGTCCCCATCAGTCGACCCGCACCCCGACGACCGGCGGACGGCCGCCTGATCCGGGGGTTGACATGGCCACACAGAAGTCTGGGAAGCCGGGGCTCGATTCCGTGCTCGCGGCGGGGGTCGCGTTCACCGCCGGGGTCCTCACCACCCTGAGCGCACGGCGCAACAAGGCAGCTCGAAGTCGGTCGGCGGCCCTGCGGGCCGAGCACCTCCGTGCCAGCCTGGTGGACTACCAGAGGCTGCAACTCGGCCTCCTGGAGCGGGCGATCGACGATCCCGAACTGGCCGCGGTCCTGAGCACCTTCGAGGTGGAGTCGCCAACCCATCTGCGGCAGCACCTCTTCGCAAACGCTCTCTACTCCAACGCCCTGTTCGGATACCGCATCGGCGTCGCGACGATGGAGGAACTGCACGGCCACTTGCGGGTGCTCTGCAGGAGCGCGCTCTTCCGGAGGTACTGGGAGTCGACACGGCCCCACCGGGCAAGCCTCAAGGACGACTCGGAGGAGGGACGCATCGGCCGGATGGTGGACAACCTCATTCGTGATTTGGACGAGGCCGACACGGAGGAGTGGTGGGTCGTGGGTGAACCTCCGGCCGAATGAACCCAGTTGACACAAGGAGAAGTGTCGGAGGGGCAGATCCGTTTGGCGTAGGCCGCCTCGACAGCTGAACACAGGGTGTAACAACAAGGGGGTGCGGTGGGGCTAACCTGTCCCCCGCCCAACACCCACATCGTGAGAACGGGGACCCCCCTTGAGAATCGTGCGTCGCATTGGTGCCTCTCCCAGGGAACGCGGGAGCATGAGCGGCGACACCTGTCCCGACATCTTCGAGCTCAGCGACGGCAACTTCGCGGTCATCGGGACCGAGGCCACGGCCGAGCTCGACAATCTGCTCCCAGCTGACGCCGCGCGCGCCGACTATGAACGGATCGTCATTGTGAGCCGGGAGACCCTGGTTCGCGCCAAAACCGACATTCCCGACGCCTGATCCTCCTCGGACGACGAGCCACCCCTGCTTTGCTCCCCGCTCCGCCACCCCGCCGCACTCCATCGAGAAGTGGCACGGGGTAATCCGAGCAGCGCGACATCCCGGCCGCTGCTCAACTCCTCCTGCGTGGGCCCGCGCCAGAACGGCTCCGGGCCCGCGTGCGTAGACGATCCGAATGATCACCAGCGCCCCACAACCCGACGACGCAGGTCGGGTCGGCGCCCTGCGCGGTAGATCGCGGACCTTCACACAGGCATGACTCCGACGTCCCTGTACAGGGCGCGTCTCGACGGCACAGCTTTGTCTGGATGCCGCGACATGGCGCTCGGTCGCAGGGCATCGGGGCCCCGCCGAGAGAATCCGCGCAATCCGCTGAAACCGTTCGGCCCGACGACGGATCTTGCGATCTCGTTGTGCAGGTCCACGCCAGAGCGGCCGTTCACCGCCTCGCGACGTCGGCCACTCGCCTTTCGGGAAGTGAAGTGAGGACTGAGGTGAGCTCCAACCAGAAGAAGGCCTTGGCATTGCTCGTGGCCTTCCTGATCTCAGTGATCGTCGGTCTTGGTGCCGCATTCCTGATGAAGTGCATGGTGGACGACACCTCCAGCTGGCAGTGCCTGGCGCTGGGCGGTGGAGTGTTCCTCGGCGTCTTCTTCGGATCCGTCAAGGTGATAGACCTGTTCGACTTCCCGGACACACGCCCACCGGCACCACCTCCGGCCGGGAACGGACCGTAGCCGACCACGTCCACGCACGGCATGGTGCAGTGCCCGGGCCCTGACGCCGGCCGCCTCGACCGGCGTCAGCCGCCGTCCGGCTCCGGGTTGACCGGTAAACCTCAGGCCATGGCGGGCACCGCCACCGGCGCCTCCACCCCCACATACCGCGCCACCGGCCGAATGATCTTCGAGTCCGCCGCCTGTTCCAGGATGTTCGCGCTCCACCCCACCACCCGCGCCGCAGCGAACGTGGGTGTGAACATCTCGCGTGGCAGACCGCACAGCTCCATGACCACCCCCGCGTAGAACTCCACGTTGGTGTGCAGCTCCCGCCCCGGCTTCAGCTCCGCCAGGATCGCCTCGACATGGCGTTCCACCTCGACGGCGAAGTCCACACGCGGCCCGCCGAACCGCTGCGCCACCTCCCGCAGCATCCGGGAGCGAGGGTCCTCCGTGCGGTAGATCGCGTGGCCGAAGCCCATGATCCGCTCCCCGGCGCGTACGCGTTCCCGGATCCAGGAGTCGATCCGGTCCGGCGTGCCGATCGCGTCCAGGGTGTCCAGCGCCCTGCTAGGCGCACCGCCGTGCAGCGGTCCGGACAGCGCGCCCACCGCCCCTACGAGACACGCCGCCACATCGGCCCCCGTCGACGCGATCACCCGCGCCGTGAAGGTTGATGCATTGAATCCGTGATCAATGGTTGAGATCAAGTACTGCTCGATCGCCCGGGCCCGCTCCGGCTCCGGCTCCGAACCCGTCACCATGTAGAGGTAGTTCGCCGCATACGAGAGATCCTCACGCGGCTCCACCGGCTCCAGTCCCTTGCCCAGCCGGTGCAACGCCGAGAGCAGCGTGGGCACGGCCGCGGCCGCCACGAGCGTGTCCCGTCGCCGCTCGTCCGGGTCGGTGTCGTACACCGCACGGAACCCCTTCGCCGCCCCGAGCAGCGACAGCGCGGTGCGCATACCGGCGAGCGGACCCGACCTACCGCTCGCCGCCGCGATCGCGGGCAGCGCCGCCCGCACCTCGCCCGGCAGCCGCCGCAGCGCCGCGGTCTCGGCACGGAAGGCCGCACCCCGTTCCGCGTCCGGCAGCTCACCGTGGACCAGGAGGTGCCAGACATCCTCGAATCCGCGGGTCTGCGCGAGTTCGACGGCCGAGTACTGGCGGTAGTGATAGAACCCCTCGCGCCCTCGCACGTCCCCGACCTCGGTGTCGGTGACGACGACTCCGGCGAGCCCTCGCGGTACGTCGACGAGTGTGGTTGCGGCCCTGTTGATCGACATGATTCCTCCCTGGACTTGATTCGACTGTCCATGGTTGACTCATTCTCTGTCAATATTGATTAAATCAATATCAACTCAACATGAACCATCAACCCACCCGGCTGCGGCTACGGTGACCTCTTATGCGCGATCAAGACCCCCACCCCGACCCCGCCGAACACCGTCTCAGCACCAAGGAAGCCGCCGAACTGCTCGGCGTGAAGCCCGAGACCGTGTACGCCTACGTCAGCCGCGGCCAGCTCAGCAGCCGACGCGTGCCCGGCGGCCGGGGCAGCACCTTCGACGCCAAGGAGGTGGAGACCCTCTCCCGGCGCAACCGCCGGGAGAGCGGCGGGAGTTCGGGGTCGGGCGGCGAACTGGCCGTTCGAACCCGCATCACGTTCATCGACCGGGACCGCTACTACTTCCGTGGCGTCGACGCCACGGAACTGGCCGCCCGCCACTCCTACGAAGAGATCGCGGAGTGGCTCTGGACAGGGCAGTTGCGCCCCGGCGTCACGTTCACCGCACCCGCCGCCTCCGCGGAGGCGGCCCGCCGCGCGGTGGACGCGCTGCCCGAACACACCAGCCCCACCGACCGGTTGCGGGTCGCGGCGATCGCCGCCGCCGCCGCGGACCCGCTGCGCTTCGACCTGTCCGAGGAGGCTGTGCTCGGCACCGCGCGCACCCTCATCCCCACGCTCGTCACCGCCCTGCCACCCGTCCTGCGCGACCGCCGCGCAGACGACGGCCCCCTGGCCCACCGCCTCTGGACCCGTCTGAGCGGCCGCAAGCCCGACGAGGCATCCTTGCGGGCCCTGGACACGGCACTCGGCCTGCTCGTCGACCACGACCTCGCCGCCTCGACTCTCGCCGTGCGCGTCGCCGCATCGGCCCGCGCGCACGCCTACGCGGCCGTCTCCGCCGGGCTCGGCGTCCTGGAGGGCCCCTTGCACGGGGCGGCCAGCGGGCTCGCCCACAAGCTGCTGCTCGACGTCCTCGAGCGGGGCGACGCGGCCCCCGTGATCGCGGAGGAGCTACGGGCCGGCCGACGCATCCCCGGCCTCGGTCACCGCCTCTACCCGGGTGAGGACCCACGCGCGCGTGCCCTGTTCGCTCTCCTGGAGGAGGTCCCGCGCGCGGAGCCCGCCCTCCTCGCGGCCCGCGACATCGTGGCCACCACGGCCCGCCATGCCCCGCTGCACGCCAACGTGGACCTCGCCCTCGCCGTGTTCACCGCCTCCTCCGGCATGCCCGCCACGGCGGGCGAGACGGTCTTCGCCGTGGCCCGAACGGCGGGCTGGATCGCCCACGCCCTGGAGGAGTACGGCGAACGCCCCCTGCGCATGCGCCCGAGCGGCATCTACGTGGGCCCGAAGCCGCCACAGCCGCTGCCCGAGCAGTGACTCCGGAGACGACGCGGCCCCCACGGGAGCAGTGACTCCGAAGCCATCGCAGTCCCACGTGAGCACGGACTGCGAGGCCACCGCAGCCCCGCCCGACGGCTGACGCGGTCGAGGCCAGAAGTCGCCGCGCGCCAAGTCAGGTTAGGCTCACCTCTGTGAGTACCTGTACAACGGTCTCGCACGACCTCGACGAGCCCGTTTCCGGAACCGCGGCCACCGCGCGGACCTGGCTGCTCCTGGAACAGCCCGGCCCTTGGGGCGCCAAGGCGCTCACTTCGAGCCACCTGGACCCCGCGCTCGGCCGCGCCCTGGAGGCCGCCGCCAAGACCACGGGCGTCCGCGTCGCGCTCATCCGCCGCCCCGGACGGCACGCCGACAGTGGGACCCCCACCGTCCGGCAGGTGTACGCGGCCCACACCACGCCCGGCAACGTGTGGCTGCACGGCGCGACGACCCGCGACCCGCAGAACCTGCTCGACCTGGATTTCGCCGCGCTCGGCAGGGGTGACCACACCTCCTTCGACGGAGCGCTCCGAGGACGCGCCCACACCGGCGATCCCCTCGCGCTCGTCTGCACCAACGGCAAGCGGGACCGCTGCTGCGCCCTCCTCGGCCGCCCGCTCGCCGCGGAACTGGCCGCCTCGGGTGTGGAGGGCGTCTGGGAGGTCACCCATCTGGGTGGTCACCGTTTCTCGCCGACGCTGCTCGTCCTGCCGTACGGCTATGCCTACGGCCGCGCCGAGGCCCACACCGTCAAGCAGGTCCTCCACAGCGTCCAGGAGGGCCGGATCGTGGTCGAGGGGTGCCGTGGGAACTCCGCATGGGAGCGGCCGGGCCAGGCGGCCGAGCTGGCGGTCCGCACCATGGTGGGCGAATACGCGGCCGAGGCGCTGACGGTTGTACGGATCGACGGGGCGGCCCCGCACTGGGGGGTGACCGTCGCACACGCCGACGGACGCCACTGGCGCGTCCTCGTGGCCCAGACCGCCTCCCTTCCGCCCCGCCCGGAGAGCTGCGGAGCGTCGGTGCTCGGCTCGCCCGCACGGATGGACGTGGTGGCAGTGCGGGAGTTGACCGGCCCGACAGTCCTGGCAGGCTGACCGCTCGACAAGCTCGTCCACATATTGATCAAGAGATCCACGCCACACCCCCTGCGGTGGATCCGGCGCCCCCACGTACCTTCATGGGTATGAGCCGCACGACCCCCGCCCGACGCCTGCGCCTGGGACTGCCCCGGCGGGTGTTCTCACAGGTGCTGCTGATGCAGCTGGCGATCGCCGCGGGAGTCGCGGTGCTCGCGACCGGTCTGTTCCTCGCCCCGCTGAGCAACCAGCTGGACGACCAGGCGATGCGGCGGGCGCTCGCCATCGCCCAGACCACCGCCGCCGAACCGCAGATCGCCGAGCAGGTCAAGGACACGCCCCCGCTGCCCAGCGGCCCCGTCCAGAGGGAGGCGGAGCGGATCCGCAAGGCGACCGGGGCCGAGTACGTCGTCGTGATGGACTGGCGAGGCGTGCGCTGGTCGCATCCCACCCGCAGCGAGGTCGGCAGGACCGTCTCGACCGACCCGGGCCAGGCCCTGGCCGGCCAGGAGATCATGCAGATCGACAGCGGCACCCTGGGCCGCACGGCCCGCGGCAAGGTGCCGTTGTACGACAGCCAGAACAAGATCGTCGGGGCGGTGTCCGTCGGTATCGCCTACGACAGCGTGCGCGCCCGGCTGATCCACGCGATCCCCGGGCTGTTCGCCTACGCCGGCGGGGCCCTCGCCGTCGGTGCGCTGGCCGCCTGGCTGATCTCCCGCCGGGTTCAACGGCAGACCCGTGACCTGGCCTTCTCCGACATCTCCGGCCTTCTCGCCGAGCGCGAGGCCATGCTGCAC
The DNA here is from genome assembly GCF_042669125.1 of Streptomyces sp. NPDC057253. Taxonomy (NCBI): domain Bacteria; kingdom Bacillati; phylum Actinomycetota; class Actinomycetes; order Kitasatosporales; family Streptomycetaceae; genus Streptomyces; species Streptomyces sp. NPDC057253. The sequence goes on from NZ_JBHUXV010000087.1 coordinate 23,421, forward strand.
GGCATCAGGGAGGGCGTCGTCGCCCTCGACCGCGCCGGACGCATCCGCCTGCTCAACGACGAGGCACGGCGGCTGCTGGGCATCGGCGACGAGGCCGTCGGCCGCTCCCCCGACGAGGCGCTCGGAGACGGCCGTACGGCCGACGTACTGGCCGGACGGGTGACCGGCACCGATCTCGTCACCGTGCGCGGCCAGCGGGTGCTGGTCGCCAACCGCATGCCCACCGACGACGGCGGTGCGGTGGCCACGCTGCGCGACCGCACCGAACTGGAGCAGCTCGGCCGGGAGCTCGACTCGACCCACGGTCTCATCGACGCGCTGCGAGCACAGGACCACGAGCACGCGAACCGGATGCACACGCTGCTGGGGCTGCTGGAGCTGGAGATGTACGAGGACGCCGTGGAGTTCGTCGGCGAGGTCGTCGGCGACCACCGGGCCACCGCCGAACAGGTCACCGAGAAGATCGAGGACCCGCTGCTCGCCGCCCTGCTGGTGGGCAAGGCGACCGTCGCGGCCGAACGCGGAGTCGCCCTGTGGGTCTCCGACCGGACCCGGCTGCCGGACCGGCTCGTCGATCCGAGCGGGCTGGTCACGATCGTCGGCAACCTGGTGGACAACGCCCTGGACGCCGCCGCCGGCGCACCGCACGCGCGCGTGGAGGTCGAGCTGCGCACAGAGGGCCGTACGGCCGTGCTCACGGTGCGGGACACCGGGCCCGGGATCCCGGCGGAACAGCGCGAGTTGGTCTTCACCGAGGGCTGGACGACCAAGGAACCCCCGGCACACCGGGGACGTGGCCTCGGACTCTCCCTGGTCCGCAAGCTCGCCGAGCGCCAGGGGGGCAGCGCGACCGTCGGGGAAGCCGGCGGCGGGGGCGCCGAGTTCACCGTCGTACTGCCCGACGCGCTGGCCGAGACAGAACCCGCTCTCACCGCACCGGTCGCCGAGCGGACCGCCACCGAGGAGGAGTCGTGATGATCGAGGTCCTGGTCGTGGACGACGACACTCGTGTGGCGCGCGTCAACGCCGCGTATGTCGAGAAGGTGCCCGGCTTTCATGTGGCCGGCGAGGCGCACAGCGCGGCGGACGCCCTGGGGCAACTGGAGGCACTGCCCCACGTGGACCTGGTCCTCATGGACCACTATCTGCCCGACGAGACGGGCCTCCAGGTGGTCCAGGAGATGCGCAGGCGTGGCCACCAGACCGACGTGATCATGGTGACGGCGGCGCGGGACGTGACGACCGTGCAGGCCGCTATGCGGCACGGTGCGCTCCAGTACCTGGTCAAGCCGTTCGCCTTCGCGGGCCTCAGGACGAGGCTGGAGGCCTATGCCGAGCTGCGCCGCACCCTGGACGGAGGCGGCGAGGCGGAACAGGCCGAGGTCGACCGCATGTTCGGCGCCCTGTCCTCGTCGGCGGAGCCCGACCTGCCCAAGGGACACTCGCCCACCACGGCGGAACTCGTCCGCAGGTCCCTGATGAACGCCGAAGGGCCCCTGTCGGCCCAGGAGATCGCCGACCGGACCGGGGTGAGCCGCCAGACCGCCCAGCGCTATCTGAAGCTCCTGGAGCGCACGGGACGGGCCAAGCTCACGCTGAAGTACGGCGACGCGGGCCGCCCGGAACACCGTTACGTGTGGGCGACCCGCGCGTGAGGAAGCGCCTCGCGCTCGGCATCGGCGCTCAGGCGTCGGCGCTCAGCCGGCGTTCTGCGCTGCCTTCTCGACGAACTCGGTCGTGTACGTCTTGTCGAGGTCGACGTCGGCGTTCTGAATGGTCGGGTTGAACGCCTTGAGCACCTTCTCGACGGTCTCGGGGCCCTCCTTGGGCATCACGCCGTCCTTGGTGAACATGGGCAGCGTGTTCTTGATGGCCACCGCGTAGAGCAGCTTGTTGCCCTGCGAGTAGTCGGCCGGCATCTTGTCGGCGATCTGGGTCGCGCTGTGGGTGGACATCCACTTGAGCGTCTTGACGAATGCATTGGCCAACTTCTGGACGGTGTCCTTGTGACCGTTGACCCAGTCAGTCTGCATGTACAGGCTTGACGAGGGATACGGTCCGCCGAGCGCCTCGTCGGAACCCTGGGGTGTGCGCATGTCCAGGAGGATCTTGCCGGCCTTCTTGTCCAGGATCGTCGCGACGGTCGGGTCGGTGGTCATGCCGCCGTCGATCGAGCCCTGCTGCAGCGCCGAGATGAAGGTCGGTCCCGCCCCGACGGCGACCGGGGTGAAGTCGCTGACCTTCACGCCGTTCTTGACCGCGAGGTACTTGGTGAGGAAGTCGGTCGAGGAGCCGAGGCCCGTGACACCGAGCTTCTTGCCCTTGAAGTCCTTGGGCGAGGTGATGTCACCGGCCGCCTTGTTGGAGACGATCTCCACCTCGCCGGGCGCGTGCGAGAACTGCACGACCGACTCCACGTCCTTGCCCTTCACCTGGAGGTCGAGCGTGTGGTCGTAGAAGCCGACGGCCCCCTGGACCTGGCCGGAGACGAGCGCGGTCTCCGCCTGGACGCCGGCCGGTTCGCTCAGCAGTTCCACGTCGAGGCCCTCGGAGTCGAAGTAGCCGAGCCGCTGGGTGAGCATCGCGGGGAGGTAGATGACCTTGTCGAGGCCACCGACCATGATCTTGACCTTCGTCCCCTTGCCGTCACCCTTGCTGCCGGAACCGGTCGAAGCGGTGCTGGAGGCGTCGTTGGCGCAGGCGGTGAGCGAGGAGAGGGCGAGCAGGCCGGCGGCGGCCAGGGAGGTGTATCTGGCGGTCTTGCGCATGGGGTTCACGTCCTTGTGAGAGGGAGAGCGGCGGCGTGTCGTGAGAGGGGCGCCGAAGCGGGCGTCAGCTGTCGGAACCGGTCGGCTTCCAGCGGAAGATGCGGCGCTCGGCGAAGGTGAGCAGCCCTTCGGCGAGGAGTGCGACGACGGCGAGGATGACCATCGCGGCGTACACACCGGCCGCGTTGAAGGTGCCCTGGGACTGCGCGACGAGCAGGCCGATGCCCTTGGTCGCACCGATGTACTCGCCGACGATCGCGCCGATGAGGGCGAAGCCGAAGCTGACGTGCAGGCTGGTGAAGATCCACGAGGTCGCGGACGGGATGACGACCTGAAGCGTCACCCTGCGGTCGCTCGCGCCGAGGATGCGGGCGTTGGCGACAAGGTTGCGGTCGACCTCGCGGGCGCCCTGGAAGGCGTTGAAGAAGACCGGGAAGAAGACCAGGACGACGGCCGAGGCCACCTTGGAGGCCGGTCCGAGGCCGAACCAGATCACGAAGATCGGTGCAAGGACAATCCTGGGTATCGAGTTGAGCACCTTGATGTATGGACCAAGTACGTCTGCGAGCAAGGTGATCCGCCCCAGCGCAATACCGAACACCACGCCGGCCACGACTCCGACCACCCAGCCCAGCAACGCCTCGTGGAGCGTGTACCAGATCTGCTCGCCCAGCGAGCCGAGCGCGGTCCCGTGTGTGATCCAGGTCCAGATCTGGTCCCAGATCTTGGAGGGCATGGAGAAGTTGAAGGGATCGATGACCTCGGCCCGGGCGAGCACCTCCCACAGGCCGAGCACGGCCACCAGGAGCACTACGCGGGAGACGGCGACGACGATCCTGCGTCTACGGGCGGCACGCGCGCGTGAGTGCGCGCGGTCCGGCGGGGTCTTGGCCGTGTCCACGACCGGAGTGCTGAGGACCTCAGGCGACATGTGCGGCACTCCTCTCCCGGGTGATGCGAACCTCTTCGCCGAGGGACTCCCAGATCTCGCGGTAGATCTCGATGAACCGCGGCTGCAGGCGCACCGATTCGACCTTGCGCGGCCGCGGCAGGTCGATGTCGAAGACCTGCTTGACGGTGGCCGGTCCGGCCGTCATCACGACGACCTTGTCGGCCAGCGCGATGGACTCCTCCAGGTCATGGGTGACGAAGACGACGGAGGCGCCCGTGCCCTCCCACAGTTCGAGGAGTTCGTCGGACATCAGGGCCCGGGTCTGCACGTCGAGCGCGGAGAACGGCTCGTCCATGAGCAGGATCTCGGGGTCGTTGACGAAGGTCGCGGCGAGCGCGACCCGCTTGCGCTGGCCTCCGGAGAGCTGGTGGGGGTAGCGGTCCTCGAAGGCCGTGAGGCCGACCCGGGCCAGCCATTCCCGCGCCTTCTGCTTCGCCTCGGCCTTGGGAACCCCGCGGAAACGCGGGCCCGCCATCACGTTCGACAGCACGGTGCGCCAGGGGAAGGTGGCGTCCTGCTGGAAGACGAAACCGACCTTGTCCCCGACCCCGCGGACCGGCTCCCCGACCACCAGAACTTCACCCTCGGACGGCTCCTCCAACCCGCTGACCAGCGTCAACGTGGTCGACTTGCCACAGCCCGTGGGCCCGACGACCGCCACGAACTCGCCACGCCCCACCGTGAGATCGAGTCCCCTGACCGCCGTGTGCAGACCCCCCGACGGGGTTCGGAATATCTTGCTCGCGCCCCGCAGCTCGATGGCGGGGCTGATGTCTGCGCTCATGGCCGGGGACGGTAGATGTGACCCGCGCCACGACATCAGTCTTCTGAGCGCATGCCGTTCTTTTGCTTGCAACAGCCTGTTGTGCTCGTTTTGCGCGCGCTACAACAGCGGAGCCGAAACATGGGCTTAACGCCCGCCAGGCCTTGAGGGAAAGAGGCCCGATGATTGACGTCCTGGTCGTGGACGACGACTTCCGTGTCGCCGAGATCAACGCCAAGTACGTGGGAAAGGTGCCCGGTTTCCGGGTGGCCGCCCGCGCGCACAGCGCCGCCCAGGCGCTGGCCAGCGTGCAGCGCGGCACGATCGACCTGGTCCTGCTCGACCACTACCTGCCCGACCAGACCGGCCTCGAACTCGTCCACCGCATGCGGGAACAGGGCCACGGCACCGACGTCATCATGATCACCGCGGCCGGGGACGTGACGACCATCCAGTCCGCGATGCGCCTGGGCGCCCTCCACTACCTGGTCAAACCGTTCACCTTCGCCGCCCTGCGCACCCGCCTGGACTCCTACGCCGCCCTGCGCCGCACCGTCGACCGGGTCGGCGGCCGCGGCATCGCCGGACAGGAACAGGTCGACCGGATGTTCAGCGCCCTGCGCACCACACCGGCTCCGGCCTCCCCCGGCCTGCCCAGCGGCCACTCGGAGCCCACGACGGACCTCATCTGCCGCGTCCTGCACCACGCCGACCACCCGCTCTCCGCCCACGAGGTCGCCGCCGAGACAGGCCTGAGCCGCTCCACCGCCCAGCGCTACCTCCGCCACCTCGAACAGGCCGGCCGCCTCCGCCTGTCCCTCAGATACGGCGACACAGGACGCCCGGAGCACCGCTACGCGTGGGTGGCGCCTTAGCCGTACGCCCCGACACGGCTCGTGGGCAGATGTCGTACGAGGCGGGCGGACGCCGTACGACGAAGATGGTCGCCGTACAACGAAGGCGCATACCGTACGACGACGAAGGCGCCGTCGCTACACAGCCCCCGCTCCCGTCAGTGACCGCACCTCGGTCTCCGCGTGCTTGGCCTCGTCGGCGACCTCCGCCGAGGTGACGGTGCCGAGCCAGCCGGCGACGAAGCCCAGGGGGATGGAGACGAGGCCCGGGTTCTGGAGCGGGAAGTACTGGAAGTCGACGCCGGGGAACAGTGATTCGGGACTGCCGGACACCACGGGCGACAGCATCACCAGGGCGAGGGCCGGGATCAGCCCGCCGTAGACGGACCAGACGGCGCCCCGCGTGGTGAATCCGCGCCAGAACAGGGAGTAGAGCAGCACCGGAAGGTTTGCGGAGGCGGCGACAGCGAAGGCGAGGCCCACCAGGAAGGCGACGTTGAGGTCCCGGGCCAGGAGGCCGAGCGCGATCGCGATCACGCCGATCCCCACGGCGGCGGTCCTGGCGACGGCCACCTCACTGCGCGGCTTGGCCCGTCGGCGCCGCAGCGAGGCGTACAGGTCGTGGGCGACGGAGGCCGAGGAGGCGAGCGTGATGCCGGCGACCACGGCGAGGATCGTGGCGAAGGCGACGGCGGCGACGATCGCGAACAGAACCGTTCCGCCGGTGGAGTCGGCGCCGCCGCCAAGGTCGAGGGCCAGCAGCGGGACCGCCGTGTTCCCGGCGGCGTTCGATCCCCGTACCGCCTCGGGCCCCACGATTGCGGCAGCGCCGAAGCCGAGGACGATCGTCATCAGGTAGAAGCCGCCGATGAGCCCGATCGACCAGACCACCGAACGCCGTGCCGCGCGTGCGGTGGGCACGGTGTAGAAGCGGGACAGGATGTGCGGCAGACCTGCCGTGCCGAGCACGAGTGCGAGTCCCAGGCTGATGAAGTCGAAGCGGGCGGTCCAGTCCCCGCCGTATCTGAGGCCGGGCGCCAGGAACGACTGGCCGTGGCCGCTGCGCTCGGCCGCCGTGAGCAGCAGCTGGTCGAAATCGCCGTGGAACCGCAGCAGCACCAGCACGGTCAGCACGACGGTCCCGCCGAGCAGCAGGACCGCCTTGACGATCTGGATCCACGTGGTGGCCCGCATCCCGCCCAGGGACACATAGATCACCATGAGCGCCCCGACCCCGATGACCGTCCAGGACTGCGCCGCCTCACTGGTGCCGCCGAGCAGCAGCGCGACCAGGCTGCCCGCGCCCACCATCTGCGCCACCAGATACAGAACGGACACGGTGACCGAGGAAGTTCCCGCCGCGATCCGCACCGGCCGCTCGCTCATCCGCGCCGCGACCACGTCGGCGAGTGTGAACCGCCCGCAGTTGCGCACCAGTTCTGCGACCAGGAACAGCACCACCAGCCAGGCCACGAGGAAACCGACCGAGTAGAGCATGCCGTCGTACCCGAACAGGGCGATCAACCCGGAGATCCCGAGGAAGGACGCCGCCGACATGTAGTCGCCCGCGATGGCAAAACCATTCTCCATCGGTGAGAACAGTCGGCCGCCCGCGTAGAACTCCTCTGCCGAACCATGCCGGTGGCGGCTCACCCACGTCGTGATCCCCAACGTCACCGCGACGAACGCACTGAACAGCAACAGCGCCAGAGTCTGGTGGTCCCCCGTCACGACGTCACACCGCCCCGGGCCGTACGGGTCAGTTCCTGGGTGTCCCACCGCAGTTCGAGCGCCGCCCGGTCCCGACGCAGCCGCGCATGCCGGGCGTAGGCCCAGGTCAGCAGGAACGTGGTGAGGAACTGCCCGAGTCCCGCGAGCATCGCCACGTTCACCGCGCCCACCACGGGGCGCGCCATCAGCCCGGGCGCGCTCGTCGCTGTCACGACGTAGGCCACGTACCAGACGAAGAACCCGATGCCCGCCGGCACCACGAACCGCCGGTACCGGCTGCGCACCTCCTGGAAGGCCGCGCTGCGCTGCACTTCGAGGTAGACGTCGGCCGCGGCCGCCGCCCTGTCCTCGCGCGCCGCGCGTGCCGCCTCGGCCGGGGCCACGGGGCTGCCGTCTCCGCTCGTCTCGCCCCAGCCGGAGGCGAGGGCGTCGTACCAGGGATCGTCGTACCGCACCCCGGCGGACGCCTCGGCGCGGGCCTGGTCGTGCCCGTCGTGGCTCTCGGCCGAACTCTCGGCATCACCCGCGCTGCCACGGGGACGAGCGTTGCTTGACTGCATGCCCAAGGATGGACAGAACGGGAAGATCCCCGACTCTTCTTCCCCGCGCACTTCACCCCATCAGGTGATTCCTCTCGTCGGTGGCCGCACAAGTCCCTTCGCATAGGCGTAACGCACCGCCTGCGCACGGTCCTTGAGTCCCGTCTTGGCGAAGAGGTTGTTGATATGGGTCTTCACGGTGGCGGTGGAGACGTGCAGTGCGCGGGCGATCTCCTGGTTGCTGAGCCCTTCGGCGATCAGCGCCAGCACCTCGACCTCGCGGGCGGTGAGCCCGTCGGGCGGCTCCGCGGACGCGGACAGCGGCTGAGGCGGCTCGGGCTCCGACAGCCGCTCCAGGAGGCGCCGCTGGACGCTCGGGGACAGTCCCGCGTCGCCGGAGAGCACGCTGTGCACGGCCCGCACGATCTCGTCACCTCCCGCGTCCTTGGTCAGATAGCCGCGCGCACCCGCCTTGAGCGCGGGAAACAGCGAGTCGTCGTCCGCGAACGTGGTCAGCACCACGACCTGCGTCCCGGGGTGCTCGGTCCGGATCCGCCGGGTCGCCTCCACCCCGTCGCAGCGGGGCATGCGCAGGTCCATCAGCACGACGTCCGGGGCGAGTTCCGCGACGAGTTCGACCGCCTGCTCCCCGTCCCCCGCGGCGCCCACGACCTCGATCCCGGGCAGCAGGCCGAGCAGCATCACGATGCCTTCGCGGACCACGGTCTGGTCGTCCGCGACCACCACCCGCGCGGGCTTCGGCTGCGCCGCCTCCGTCATACCGGCACCTTCAACGTCACCACGAACCCCTCTTCGTCCGGCCCCGCGTCCAGCGATCCGCCCAGCAGTTCGGCGCGCTCCCGCATCCCCCGCAGACCGTACCCGCCTCCGGTGGTGGTGAGTTCGCCCGGCGATCCGCCGGAATCCCGCACCACCAGCGTCACCTGGTCCTCGCCGTACTCGAGCCGCATCCGGACCTTGGCCCCCGGCGCGTGCTTACGGACGTTGGTCAGGGCCTCCTGGGCTACTCTCCGCACAGCCTGCGACGCCTCGGCCGGCAGCGGTCTGCGCTCACCCGAAATAGTGGCTTCGGCTCCGTCGGCCGTACCCACCAGCTGGCTCAGGAAGTCCTCCAGCGGGGTCATGTCCCCGCGCAGAGCCGACAGCGCCTGCCGGGTCTCGGAGAGCCCCTCGCGTGCCATCCCCCTTGCCGCCACCACCCGTTCGAGAATCTGGTCCCGGTCCGCGTCCCCCTCGATCAGCAGCCGGGCCGCCTCCAGGTGCACCAGCTGGGCGGAAAGGCTGTGGGCCAGAACATCGTGGATCTCCCGCGCAATGCGGGCCCGCTCCGCGAGCGCCGCCGACTCGGCCTCAGCGGCCCGCGCCGCCCGCTCCTGGGTGAGCAGCCGCTGTGCACTGCCGCGGGCCTCGGCGTCCAGCCGCAGGACATAGCCGGCCAGCGCGAGCCCCGCCGTCGTGGCCACGGTGGTCAGCCACGCGTCGTCGTCGACCGCTGCGTACAGGGTGAGGGCGACCACGGTCACCGGCAGGGCGGCGGCCATGGGCAGCCGTTCCAGCGCGGTGATGGCACAACCGCACCACAGGACAAGGGCGATGACCCCGAAGTCCGCGGCCTGTGCGCCGATCGCGATCATCAGGAGAACGCCGTAGAGGACCAGGGAGGGCCAGAGCCGGTGCGCCAGGGTGGTGCGGAAGAGGGTCCAGCCCACGACCGCGGCCAGGAGGATGGACACCACCGCCCCGAACACGCCCCAGCCACGCACGTGCGTGCTGTGGAAAGCCCCCCACAGGAGCATGCCGAGCACCAGCGACCGCGTGACCCAGCCGAGCACCCGCCGGGGACGCGTGGCCGCCTCACGCGTCAGCGCCTCCCGGGAGGGCCAGCGGGTCCAGCTGTTCTCCGTCACACGCGTTCCTTCCCCGGGGACCGGAACATGGGCTCACCGTACGCCGGAGCGGGTACGGCGGCAGGGCGCAGGGACTGCGCACGCCAGAGCAGGATTCCGGAGCGCACCAGCAGGGTGGCGGCCAGGGCGAGCAGGAGGGCGGAGGAGTCCTGGTGGACACCTGTCGCCGCACCGAGGGCGAAGAGGCCGACGCGCAGTCCGATGCCGACGCCCCAGACGGCGCCGCTGGCCTTGGTGCTCCTGCTCCACACCGCGCCGTCCGGCTCGGTCCATATGCGACTCGTCCAGGCCCAGCCGGCTCCGATGGCGAGGCCGGTGAGCAGCTCGGCGGCGAGCAGCGCGATCGATGCCGTGCGGTGCTGGGGGTCCACCAGCCCCGGCTCCCGGAGCGCCACGACGGCCAGGACGACAGGCAGCAGCCACCAGCGCCGCCCGGTGTCGATCCGGCTTGCGCGGAACTGTCGGGCGATCACCACGACCACCGCGACCACGATCAGCAACGCGACGACGAGCCCGGACATCACAGCCTCCGTGAGCGAAGAAGGGACTGCCGGCAGCGGATGCCGCCGACACCTTCGAAGCTACGGAAATTCGCAGGTCGGGAGATCGGAGCCGGGGTGGATCACGGGTGGATTCCCGGGCGGGCATGCCCTCCACCCACGGGTGGAGAAGCCCGGACGGACGGCGACCGGGCCGACGAGGACCGTACGGCAACGGGGCCTACGGCAACCGGGCCGACGAAGACCGGGCCCACGGCAACCAGAGCTGCGGAAGCCGAGTCGACGGCGACCAGAAGAGCTGCGGCGACCGGACCCATGACGACCGGAGCTGTAGAAGTGGCCCTGCGACGGCCGGGATGCGAGGACGTCGAGCCGGACGCCGACCCGCCCACCGCCGAAGCCACCGCGTGGACGTCCGCCGGACCCACACCGGGCTCATCGCGGCCGCCGTCGGGCAATGCCGCCACCGCCCCGAAGCCGACCGTCGCGCCGCCCCCACCCGCCCAACACCGACCCGGGGCCGCCGACGGCGGGACCACCCTCACGCCAGCCATCCGCACCCGACCACGAAGGCCGAGGGGCGCCCTACGGGTAGCCGCCATACCTCCCCGAGAGCGCGTTGACGGATACCCGCCCAACCCTCCCGAGAGCGCGTCACGGATGCCCGCGAAACCCTCCCGAAGGCTCGGACGAGGTAACTCGCACCCCCGCCCGAGCCGGCGCAGCGACTACGCGTCGATGCGCGACCGGTCCAGCGTCGCCGCCGACCCGGAGATGAATTCCTTCCGCGGCGCCACGTCATTGCCCATCAGCAGATCGAAGACCTGCTCGGCCGCCTCCAGGTCGGCGAGGTTGATCCGACGCAGAGTCCGGTGCCGGGGATCCATCGTCGTCTCGGCCAGCTGGTCCGCGTCCATCTCGCCGAGGCCCTTGTAGCGCTGGATGGAGTCCTTGTACCGGACCCCCTTGCTCTGGAACTCCAGCAGCTTCTCGCGCAGCTCCCGGTCCGAGTACGTGTAGACGTACTTGTCCTGCCCCTTCTTGGGCTGGACGAGCTCGATCCGGTGCAGCGGCGGCACCGCCGCGAAGACCCGGCCGGCCTCGACCATGGGCCGCATGTAGCGCTGGAACAGCGTCAGCAGCAGGCAGCGGATGTGCGAACCGTCGACGTCGGCGTCGGTCATCATGATGATCTTGCCGTAGCGAGCGGCGTCGATGTCGAACGTCCGGCCCGATCCCGCCCCTATGACCTGGATGATCGCACCGCACTCGACGTTCTTGAGCATGTCGGTGACGGACGACTTCTGGACGTTGAGGATCTTGCCCCGGATCGGCAGCAGCGCCTGGAACTCGGAGTTCCGGGCGAGCTTCGCGGTACCGAGCGCGGAGTCTCCCTCGACGATGAACAGCTCGCTGCGGTCGACGTCGTCGCTGCGGCAGTCGGCGAGCTTGGCCGGCAGCGTGGAGGACTCCAGGGCTGTCTTCCGGCGCTGCGCGTCCTTGTGCTGACGGGCCGCGATGCGCGTACGTGCGGCGGCGACCGCCTTCTCCATGACGACCCGGGCCTGGGCCGCCGCGTCCCGCTTCGTGGACGTCAGGAAGGCCTTGAGCTCTCGGGAGATCACGGTGTTCACGATGCGGCGGGCCGCCGACGTGCCCAGAACCTCCTTGGTCTGGCCCTCGAACTGGGGCTCGGCCAGACGGACGGTGACGACCGCGGTGAGGCCCTCCAGCGCGTCGTCCTTGACGATGTCGTCCTCGGCGACGCGCAGCAGCTTCTTGGCACGCAGCACTTCGTTCATCGTGCTGGTGACGGCCGTCTCGAAGCCCGCTACGTGGGTGCCGCCCTTGGGCGTGGCGATGATGTTCACGAACGACTTCAGAGTCGTGTCGTACCCCGTGCCCCAGCGCATGGCGACGTCGACATCCAGCTCACGGGTGACCTGGGTCGGCGTCATCTGGCCGTGCTCGTCGAGGACCGGGACGGTCTCCCTGAAGGTGCCCTGGCCGGAGAAGCGGAGGACGTCGTTGACCGGCTTATCGGTGGCCAGGTACTCGCAGAACTCGCTGATGCCGCCGTCGAAGCGGAAGGACTCCTCGCCCTTGCTGCCACCCTCGCCCAGACCGAACTCGTCGCGGACGACGATCGTCAGGCCCGGCACCAGGAACGCGGTCTGGCGGGCGCGCTGGTGGAGGTTCTCCAGGGAGAGCTTGGCGTCCTTGAGGAAGATCTGGCGGTCGGCCCAGTACCGCACGCGCGTGCCGGTGCGGGTCTTGGGGATCTTCTTGGCCTTGCGCAGGCCGCTCGCGGCCTCGAACTTGGCGTCGGGGCCGTTGCCCGCGAAGGCGCCCGGCACGCCGCGCCGGAAGCTGATCGCGTGCGTGTGGCCGCTGCGGTCCACCTCGACGTCCAGTCGTGCGGACAGGGCGTTGACCACGGAGGCGCCCACGCCGTGCAGACCGCCGGAGGCGGCGTACGAGCCGCCGCCGAACTTGCCGCCGGCGTGCAGCTTGGTCATGACGACCTCTACACCGGACAGGCCGGTCTTGGGCTCCACGTCGACCGGGATGCCCCGGCCGTTGTCCCGGACCTCCACGGAGGCGTCGTCGTGGAGGATCACCTCGATGTGGTCGCAGTACCCGCCCAGGGCCTCATCGACGGAGTTGTCGATGATCTCCCACAGGCAGTGCATGAGACCACGGCTGTCGGTGGAGCCGATGTACATACCCGGGCGCTTGCGTACGGCCTCGAGCCCCTCGAGGACGAGCAGGTGCCGCGCGGTGTAGTTGGAACCGTCCCGGTCTGCTCCTGCCAGCAGAGCTGTGGACGGCACGGACGTCTCGGCGGTCACGCGGTTCGCTCCTCGCTGAATTTCAGGTGGGGCCCTTCTGGGTAAGGGCGCGGCTTCGGTAGCCGCCAAGAGGGTACCGAGGCCTGGTAGAGCCGTTGTAACGCCACCCTCGTGTGGAACACAGACTAATCCAGGGTCGCATACCTGTTCGATCCCTCGATGGGGTGAAGTACATATCACGTTCCCTCAGGGGCATGAACCATTTAGGCTCCGGGCACGTCCTCATGAACAACCGGCAACCCAGCCGGCGGGACCGACCTTGACCGACCAGTGCGAAACCGTAAGACACACAGACACGCAATACGGCACATTCGCCGCCAAACCGGCAGCAGCCAGCCGTCCGGAAAATTTCTCTCTGGGAGAAGCCCCGAGCGGGAACGTTTTGGGGCTGGTTGGATGTTGACCCTGGTACGACAGCTCGTCGAGCTAGAGAAGAGGCGACGTGACTACTGTTCTGACCCCCGCGAGCCCGCTGACGGCCGCAGACCGCTGCGACCGCTGCGGCGCCCAGGCGTACGTACGCGTCGTCCTGATCAGCGGCGGAGAACTGCTCTTCTGCGCCCACCACGGTCGCAAGTTCGAGCCGGAACTCAAGAAGATCGCCGCTGAGATACAGGACGAGACGGAGCGGCTCACGGCCGTTCCCGCAAACGCCTCCGAAGAAGAGCGCTGACACTCGCGTCCACGACGAGCCGGCGCCGACACAGGTCGGCATAAGGGCGGCGGCCCCTGCTCCCAGGGGCAGCCGCCCTTGCTCATGGCTCGCGTGGACCCGCTCAGCGCCCCTGAGGCACTCCCGCACCATCCCGCGGCACCGAGGCGGTCATCTTTGCGACCGCCCTGGTCCGAGGTCCGCGACCGCCCTGGTCCAAAGTCCGCATGACGTCGGACACACGCGTGTAGACGCCGGGCCAGCCGGCCCGCCCGCAGCCGTTCCCCCAGGACACCAGTCCGATCAGTCTCCCCTGGGCGACCAGCGGCCCTCCGCTGTCTCCCTGACACGAGTCGCGGCCACCCCGCTCCTCCCCGGCACAGAGCATGCTGTCGGCGCGATAGGTGCCCTCGGCCGTCCCCGGATAGGCCTCCACGCACCGCGTGTCCGACATCACATGCACGCGTGCCGCCCGCAGACTTCGGGCGTAGTCGCCCCCACCGGTGATGTCGCCCCAGCCGTACACCGTCGCGCGCGTCCCCGCCGCATACGCGGGATCACTGGTGGCCGCCATGCCGATCACGGCGCTGGGCGGCAGCGACTCGGCGAGCGTGAGGACGGCGAAGTCCCCCGCGTTGGTCTCCTCGTCGTACCCCGGATTCACCCAGACCTCTCGTACGGAGATCTCCGCCCCCTGGTCCGAGAGCAGGTCCGTACGGCCCGCGATGACCCGGAAGTCACGCACCCGCTCCGGTGGCGCCCCCAGCACGTTCTCGCCCATGCAGTGGGCCGCGGTGAGCACCGTGGTCGGGCCGACGGCGACACCGCCGCAGAACTGTCCGGCGCGCGTACCCCCGAACCGGTCACGGCTGGACAGCGCCACCGTCCAGGGCGCCGTCGACACATCGACCGGGAATCCCCCGACGACAACGCTGTCGGCCGCCACAGGGACGGCCGACGCCAGCGGTATGGCCGCCGCCACGGCCGCCAGAAACAGCGGCCGGGTCAGCGCCCGGGCAATGGGACGACGCATGCATGCTCCTCACTCCGGGTGGTGATCGGAAACCCAGAGTCATGCACGGCGCCGGTGCGCGCAGCACGAAGGCCCGGCGCCTGAGGAGGGACCGGGCCTTCGATGTCGTATGACTACGACCTAGTCGAGGTAGTCGCGCAGCACCTGCGAACGCGACGGGTGGCGCAGCTTCGACATGGTCTTCGACTCGATCTGACGGATGCGCTCGCGCGTGACGCCGTACACCTTGCCGATCTCGTCGAGGGTCTTCGGCTGACCGTCGGTGAGACCGAATCGCATGGAGACGACGCCCGCCTCGCGCTCCGACAGGGTGTCGAGCACCGAGTGCAGCTGCTCCTGCAGAAGCGTGAAGCTGACCGCGTCGGCTGGGACGACGGCCTCGGAGTCCTCGATGAGGTCACCGAACTCGCTGTCACCGTCCTCGCCCAGCGGGGTGTGCAGCGAGATGGGCTCGCGGCCGTACTTCTGGACCTCGATGACCTTCTCCGGGGTCATGTCGAGTTCCTTGGCCAGCTCCTCCGGGGTGGGCTCGCGGCCCAGGTCCTGGAGCATCTGGCGCTGCACGCGCGCGAGCTTGTTGATGACCTCGACCATGTGCACCGGGATACGGATGGTGCGGGCCTGGTCGGCCATCGCGCGGGTGATCGCCTGACGGATCCACCAGGTGGCGTACGTGGAGAACTTGTAGCCCTTGGTGTAGTCGAACTTCTCGACCGCGCGGATCAGACCGAGATTGCCCTCCTGGATCAGGTCCAGGAAGAGCATGCCGCGGCCGGTGTAGCGCTTGGCCAGGGAGACCACCAGACGGAGGTTGGCCTCCAGGAGGTGGTTCTTGGCGCGGCGGCCGTCCTCGGCGATGATCTCCAGCTCGCGCTTGAGCTTGGGGGCGAGCTTGTCGGCGTTGGCCAGCTTGTCCTCGGCGAACAGACCGGCCTCGATGCGCTTGGCGAGCTCGACCTCCTGCTCGGCGTTGAGCAGCGGGACCTTGCCGATCTGCTTGAGGTAGTCCTTGACCGGGTCTGCGGTGGCACCGGCGGCCGCGACCTGCTGCGCGGGCGCGTCGTCCTCGTCCTCGTCGGAGAGGACGAAGCCGGCGCTCTCGGCGCCCTCGGGCTCGTCGCCGGCCTTGGGGGCCGCCTCTTCGAGAACCTCCTCCTCGAGGATCTCGGCGTCGTCCTTCTTGGCGGTCGTCTTCTTGGCCGCCACGGTCTTCTTGGTGGCGACCGTCTTCTTCGCAGCCGCCTTCTTGGGGGCGGCCGCCTTCTTGGCTGCGGGCGTCGCGGTGGCCTCGCCCTCGACGACGGGCTCGGCGGCAGGGGCCGCGGGGGTGGCGGTGGCGGTGGCCTTCTTCGTGGTCACCGTCTTCGCTGCGACCGTCTTGGTGGCGGTGCGCTTGGCCGGACTCTTCGCTGCGACGCTCTTTCGGGTGCGCTTGGGCTCCGCGGCACTGACCATCAGCGTCACACCCTCTTCCTCGAGGATCTGGTTGAGGCTGCGCAGTACGTTCTTCCACTGAGTGGCCGGAATCTGGTCAGCTTCGAAGGCCCGACGCACGTCATCGCCGGCGATCTGCCCCTCAGCCTTTCCCCGCTCAATGAGAGCCATGACAGAGACGGACTCGGCGATCTCCGGCGGGAGCGTACGGGATGTGCTGGCCGACACGAACAACCTCTCGGAACGTTGGAAAACGGCTTCCGGCCCCGTCCATGACGGACAGGAGCCGACCACCGACCTGGGAAGGGCCGACGGCGCGGGCGGGGGCCGGGGAAGATGCACAGCGCCTGAAACGGCGTCCGTATTCCCTCCGCGGCTGTCACCTCTTAGGTCATCGCGCTGTTTCCACGAGTGTTACGCCCAATCTGCGTGGCCCGAGTCACACCCCGTAAGTAACCAAAAACGGTCAGACGCGGGCAGACACGGTCAGCCAGGGGCCCCGGTCGGCGATGCCCGGAAATGCTCTCATCCCACCGCGCCGTCGGACCCCGCAGGGTCCCTGGA
>NZ_JBHUXV010000088.1:0-39705 GCF_042669125.1 Streptomyces sp. NPDC057253
GCCCTCACTCATGCCTCACTTCTTCTTGGTGTTCTTGGCCCCGCGCTTCTCCCGCACCCGCACGGAGATGTGGATCGGGGTGCCCTCGAAGCCGAACTCCTCGCGCAGCCGGCGCTCGATGAAGCGCCGGTAGCCCGCCTCGATGAACCCGGAGGCGAAGAGCACGAACCGCGGCGGCTTGGTGCCGGCCTGGGTGCCGAAGAGGATGCGCGGCTGCTTGCCGCCCCGGATCGGGTGCGGGTGGGCGGCGACCAGCTCGCCGAGGAAGGCGTTCAGGCGGCCGGTCGGGACACGCGTCTCCCAGCCCTCCAGCGCCGTCTCGATCGCCGGGACGAGCTTCTCCATGTGCCGTCCGGTCTTCGCCGAGACGTTGACCCGCGGCGCCCAGGCGACCTGGCCGAGCTCGGTCTCGATCTCCCGCTCCAGGTAGTAGCGGCGCTCCTCGTCGAGGGTGTCCCACTTGTTGTAGGCGAGGACGATGGCACGGCCCGCCTCCACGGCCATGGTGACGATCCGCTGGTCCTGCACCGAGATGGACTCGGAGCCGTCGATCAGGATGACCGCGACCTCGGCCTTCTCGACGGCGGCCGCGGTGCGCAGCGAGGCGTAGTAGTCGGCGCCCTGCTGGAGGTGGACCCGCTTGCGGATACCGGCGGTGTCGACGAACTTCCAGGTGACACCGCCGAGTTCGATCAGCTCGTCGACCGGGTCACGGGTGGTGCCGGCCAGTTCGTTGACGACGACCCGCTCCTCGCCGGCCACCTTGTTCAGCAGCGAGGACTTGCCGACGTTCGGGCGGCCGATCAGCGCGATCCGGCGGGGGCCGCCGATCCCGGCGCCGCCGAAGGTCTGCTCGGGCGCCTCCGGCAGCGCCTCCAGGACCGCGTCCAGCATGTCGCCGGTGCCCCGGCCGTGCAGCGCGGAGACGGGATGCGGCTCACCGAGCCCGAGGGACCAGAGGTATGCGGCGTCGGCCTCGCCGCTCGGCCCGTCGACCTTGTTGGCGCACAGCACGACCGGCTTGCCGGCCTTGCGCAGCAGTCGTACGACCGCCTCGTCGGTGTCGGTGGCACCCACCTTGGCGTCCACGACGAACACGACGGCGTCGGCGGCCTCGATCGCGTACTCGGCCTGCGCGGCCACGGAGGCGTCGATGCCGAGGACGTCCTGCTCCCAGCCACCGGTGTCGACGACCTTGAAGCGGCGGCCCGCCCACTCGGCCTCGTAGGTGACGCGGTCGCGGGTGACGCCGGGCTTGTCCTCGACGACGGCCTCGCGGCGGCCGATGATGCGGTTGACGAGGGTCGACTTGCCGACATTGGGGCGGCCGACGACGGCGAGCACGGGCAGCGGGCCGTGACCGGCCGCCTCGATGGCGCCCTCGACGTCCTCGAGGTCGAAGCCCTCTTCCGCGGCGAGCTCCATGAACTCCGCGTACTCGGCATCGCCAAGCGCCCCGTGGTCGTGCTCCTCGCCCGAGCCCTCGGAGTGGATGTGGTCGTTCATGAAGTGCGTACCTCGTTCATCGTGGTGATCGGTGGACCATCCCGGCCTTTGGACCGGTTTGATCCACTACTCAGTGTCGCCTAGCGCCCGGTGAGGCGCCTGGCGTTTTCCAGGTGACTGCTCAGCTGCTTCTGGATGCGCTCGGTCGCCTCGTCGAGCGCCTTGCGGGTCCGCCGGCCGGTGCCGTCGCCCGCCTCGAAGGGGTCGCCGAAGACGACGTCGACACGGCTGCGCAGCGCGGGCAGCCCCTTTATCAACCGTCCCGGCTTCTCGTTGCTTCCCAGCACGGCGACCGGGACGATCGGCGCCTCGCCCCGTACGGCGAAGTAGGCGAGCCCCGCCCGCAACGCGGCGAAGTCGCCCTCGCCGCGGCTGCCCTCGGGGAAGATGCCGAGCACCCCGCCGTCCGCGAGGACGTGCAGCGCCCGGGAGATCGCCTGGCGGTCGGCGGCCGCGCGGTCCACCTTCAGCTGACCGATGGCGGTCAGAAAGGGGTCGAGCGGACCGATGAACGCCTCCTTCTTGATCAGGAAGTGCGTCGGCCGGGGCGCCACCCCCATGACCATCGGACCGTCGATGTTGTGGGAGTGGTTGACGGCGAGGATCACCGGACCGGTGCTCGGCACCTTCCAGGCCCCCAGCACGCGCGGCTTCCACAGCCCGTACATCAGGCCGACGCCGATGCGCCGCCCGACCTCGGCACCCCGCCCCGAAGGCAGCTCGCTCACTTGCCGGCCCGCTTCTCCTCGACGAGGGTCACGACACACTCGATGACCTGCGCGAGGGTGAGCTCGGTGGTGTCCACCTCGACCGCGTCGTCGGCCTTGGCGAGCGGGGAGGTCTTCCGGCTGGAGTCGGCCGCGTCCCGCTTGATCAGGGCCTCGCGGGTGGCCTGGACGTCGGCGCCCTTGAGCTCACCGCTGCGGCGGGCGGCGCGGGCCTCCGGCGAGGCGGTGAGGAAGATCTTGAGGTCGGCGTCGGGCAGCACGGTCGTGCCGATGTCCCGCCCCTCGACGACGATGCCCTTCTCGGCGGAGGTGGCGAGCGAGCGCTGGAGCTCGGTGATCCGGGCCCGCACCTCGGGCACCGCGCTCACGGCGCTGACCTTGGAGGTGACCTCCTGGGTGCGGATCGGACCGGCCACGTCGGTGCCGTCGACGGTGATCGTCGGGTTCTCCGGGTCGGTGCCGGAGACGATCTCCGCCTTGCCGGCCACGGCGGCGATCGCGGTGGGGTCGTCGATGTCGATGCCGTTGTTCACCATCCACCAGGTGATCGCCCGGTACTGGGCGCCGGTGTCCAGGTAGCTCAGCCCCAGCTGTGCGGCGACAGCCTTCGAGGTGCTCGACTTGCCCGTGCCGGAGGGGCCGTCGATGGCGACAATCACGGGCTGGGCGGCGCCGTTTTCCACGGGGGGACACCTTTCGGGTGCGTCTGGCGGGTGGTGTGGGGGCGCGACTGTGCCCCGCACCAGGTTACTGGGTGCGCGTCACTCGTCCGGACGCGCGCCGAACGGCGGAGGGGCCGCGCGGGCCCGGGGGCAGCCGCGCGGACCGCCGTACGGCTCACTGCCGGATCGCCCAGCCCCGTTCCCGCAGCGAGGCGCTGAGCACGGGAGCCGCCTGCGGCTCCACCATGAGCTGCACCAGACCGGCCTGCTGCCCCGTCGCGTGCTCGATCCGCACGTCCTCGATGTTCACGCCCGCCCGGCCGGCGTCCGCGAAGATCCGGGCCAGCTGCCCCGGCTGGTCGTCGATGAGCACGGCCACGACCTCGTACACCCGCGGGGCGGACCCGTGCTTGCCGGGCACCCGCACCTGGCCGGCGTTCCCGCGCCGCAGCACGTTCTCGATCCCGGAGGCGCCCTCGACCCGCTTGGCCTCGTCGGCGGACTGGAGCGCCCGCAGCGCCCGCACGGTCTCCTCCAGGTCCCCGGCGACATCGGTGAGCAGATCGGCGACCGGCCCCGGGTTCGCGGAGAGGATGTCGATCCACATCCGGGGATCGGACGCGGCGATCCGGGTCACGTCCCGGATCCCCTGACCGCACAGCCGTACGGCGGCCTCCTCGGCGTGCTCCAGTCGCGCGGCGACCATGCTGGACACCAGATGGGGCATGTGGGAGACGAGCGCCACGGCCCGGTCGTGGGCCTCGGCGTCCATGACCACCGGCACCGCACGGCAGTGCGAGACCAGCTCCAGCGCGAGGTTGAGCACCTCGGTGTCGGTGTCCCGGGTGGGGGTCAGCACCCAGGGCCGGCCCTCGAAGAGATCCGCGGAGGCGGCGAGCGGCCCGGACTTCTCCCGCCCGGACATCGGATGCGTACCGATGTACGAGGACAGGTCGAGCCCCAGTGCCTCCAGCTCCCGGCGCGGCCCGCCCTTGACGCTGGCCACGTCGATGTAGCCGCGGGCCACACCGCGCCGCACGGCGTCGGCGAGCACCCCGGCCACGTGGGCGGGCGGCGCGGCGACGATCGCGAGGTCGACCGGCCCCGCGGGCGCCTCGTCGGTGCCGGCGCCGAGCGCGGCCGCGGTACGGGCCTGCTCGGGGTCGTGGTCGGCGAGGTGCACGGTGACGCCCCGCTGGGTCAGCGCCAGCGCGGCGGAGGTGCCGATCAGCCCGGTGCCGATGACAAGTGCGGTCCTCACTGCGCGATGTCCTTGCGGAGGGCGGCCGCGGCGCCGAGGTAGACGTGCGCGATGTCGGCGCGGGGCCGGTCGGACTCTATGTGCGCGAGAACCCGGACCACCCGGGGCATGGCGCCCTCGATGTCGAGTTCCTGGGCGCAGATCAGCGGTACGTCGACGATGCCGAGCTTGCGGGCCGCGGCCGCCGGGAAGTCGCTGTGCAGGTCGGGCGTGGCCGTGAACCAGATGCTGATCAGGTCGTCCGCGGTCAGTTCGTTCCGCTCCATGATGGCGGTGAGCAGCGCCCCGACCTGCTCGTCCATGTGGCCGGCCTCGTCCTGTTCGAGTTGGACGGCGCCCCGGACCGCTCGTACCGCCACGGCGTTGCTCCTTGCTGATGTACATCCCGGCTCTGTGGACGACCAGCCTAGTCAGCCGGTACGGGAGGGGTGCGCGGCGCCCGCCCCGTGAGATGGGTGCGCAGACCAGGTCAATGTCACCTGAATGTCCCAGTTCCGCTACTTGGGACGAAACACGCCCGTGCGCCTCTGGACTCGGGCCCCCGGGTCCGCTCTCATGGCAGGAAACTCGCCTCGGGGGAGGCCCCATACATGAAGCGTTCCGGACCGCTGCTGACCTTGCTCGCGGGATTGCTGCTCGGCCTGTTCATGCTGTCGCTCAACGCCACAACGGGAGAGAAGCCCACCTCGGCGTCGGTGCAGCCGTCGGCGTCCGGGCAGCCGTCGCCCAGCACCAAGGCGTCACCGAGCACCGCGCCGACGAAGTCGACCCCGCCGCCCAGCCCCTCGACGTCGGCGACCGCCGTACCCGAGGGCCTCTACACCGGCCGTACCGACGACGACTCCTCGGCCGTCGCGATCACCGTGCGCGACGACAAGGCGATCGCGTACGTCTGCGACGGCAGGAACGTCGAGTCGTGGCTCCAGGGTGACGTCGAGGACGACGGCAGCCTCAGGCTCACCGGCAAGGGCGGCGCGAGCCTGGACGCCAAACTCAAGGGGATCAGGCAGCTCAGCGGCAAGGCCACCGTCGGCAGCGGCAGCTACCCCTTCACCATCGCCAAGGCGAAGAAGTCGTCCGGCCTCTACCGGGCGAACAGCACGGTGGCCGGCGCCAAGATCGAGGGCGGCTGGATCGTCCTGCCGGACGGCGAGCAGGTCGGCATCCTGAGGCGCGACGGCAAGCCCTCCCCCGCGCCCGCGATCGACCCGGAGACCGGTGCGGTGACGGTCGACGGACAGCAGCTCACGGCCCGCCCGGTAACCCCCTGACCTCCGCCCGAGGGAGCCGATCATGACCGTCGACCCGAACGCCGCCACCCAGAGCTGGCCCTCCCCCGAACCCCGGCGCGGCCCGAACCCGGCGCGCTATCTGATCCCGGCCCTGGTCGCCGCCGCGGTGGCGGTCGCCCTGGGCGCCTACGGCAAGGTGCACGACCCGGCGGGCACGGCGTTCAACCTCGCCGGTTTCAGCAGCACGGGCGCGGTGAAGTCGTGGCTCGCGACGGCCGCGTTCTTCTTCGCGCTCGTCCAGCTCGTCTCGGCCCTGATGGTGTACGGCAAGCTGCCGGGCCCGAGCTGGTCGTCCACCCTGCACCGCTGGTCCGGCCGGGTGGCGTTCCTCCTCGCGGTGCCGGTCGCGGTGCACTGTCTGTACGCGCTGGGCTTCCAGTCGTACGAATCACGCGTTCTGTGGCACTCCCTCTTCGGCTGCTTCTTCTTCGGTGTCTTCAGTGCCAAGATGCTGCTGCTCCGCTGGGAGCGACTTCCCGGATGGCTGCTGCCGATCGTCGGCGGGCTCGTCTTCACCGCGCTCACGATCCTCTGGCTGACCTCCGCCCTCTGGTTCTTCCGCACCTTCGGAGTGACGACATGACGCACAGCCCGACGCGGCGCACGGTCCTTCTCGCCACGGGCGCGGTCACGCTCACCGCCGGCTGCGGCGAGTACGGCAACGAGAACAGCGACTCCGGGTCGAGTTCGGTGGAGGCGTCCGCCGGCACCGAACTGGCGAAGACCAGCGAGATCCCGGTCGGCGGCGGAAAGATCTTCAAGGCCGAGAAGGTCGTGGTCACCCAGCCGAAGCAGGGCGAGTTCAAGGCCTTCTCCGACATCTGCACCCATCAGGGCTGCCAGGTGAGCAGCGTCTCCGACGGCACCATCAACTGCCCCTGCCACGGCAGCAAGTTCAACATCACGGACGGCTCGGTGGCGAACCCGCCGGCCAACAAGCCGCTGCCGGAGAGGCAGATCAAGGTCAGCGGCGACTCGATCCAGCTCGCCTAGGGACCCCGAGCTACGCGTCCCAGAGCGCCCCCAGCGTCACCAGCTCACTGCCGTACTCGATCCGGTCGGCCCACTCCACGGGCCAGGCGTCGGCCCCGAGATGGGCGCCCGCGAAGGCGCCCGTCAGGCAGGCGATCGAGTCGGAGTCGCCGGAGCTGCACGCGGCCCGCCGCAGGGCCGTCAGCGGCTCCTCGGGGAACTGGAGGAAGCACAACAACCCGGTCGCCAGGGCCTCTTCGGCGATCCAGCCGGCCCCGGTGGCCAGGCACGGGTCGTCCTCGGGCGAGGCGGTGCGCACGGCGTCGTCGAGCCGGTCGAGCACCGCCAGGCACTCGTCCCAGCCGCGCGCGATGAACTGCCCGGGCGTCGGGTCCTGGCTCCGCGCCCACAGGTCGCCGAGCCACCGCTCGTGGTACTGGCCCCGGTTCACCAGGGCGTACGACCGCAGCAGCCCGACCAGTTCGGCCGGCTCGGTGCCCTGCGCGAGCAGCCGTACGGCGCGCGCGGTGAGGTCGGAGGCGGCGAGCGCGGTCGGGTGGCCGTGGGTGAGCGCGGCCTGCAACTGGGCCGCGCCCGCGCGCTGTTCGTCGCTCAGTCCGGGGACGAGGCCGACGGGTGCCACCCGCATGTTGGCGCCGCAGCCCTTGGAGTTGATCTGGCTGGCGTCCTGCCAGGGCAGTTCCGGGCGCTCCAGGAGGTCGCACGCCCTGAGGCAGGTGTTGCCGGGGGCGCGGTTGTTCTCCGGGGAGCGGTTCCACGCGATGAACTCCCGCCGGACCGGCCCGGCCATCTCGGGCCCGAGCACCCCCCGGTCCATGGCCGCCCGCAGCCCCCTGCCCACCGCGAGCGTCATCTGGGTGTCGTCGCTGACGACGGCGGGCGTGAACAGCTCCATCTCCCGCCAGGGCCCGCACTTGGCGAGGATCGACCGTACGTCGTTGAACTCGGTCGGGAAGCCGAGGGCGTCCCCGAGGGCGAGGCCGACGAGGGTGCCGGTGGCGGCGCGCTTGGTCAGGATCGTGGTCATGCGGGGCGTCCTTCCGGGGACGGTCGAAGGAGAGGGGGGTGCAGGGTGGTGGCCGGTCCCGCGCGGTAGAGCGCGGCCGGTTTGCCGCGGCCGCCGGTCAGTCGCGCGGCACCGGGGACGGCTTCGACGAACCCGGGCGTGGCGAGCACCTTGCGGCGGAAGTTGGGCCGGTCAAGGGCGGTGCCCCAGACCGTCTCGTAGACCCGCTGGAGCTCGCCGAGGGTGAACTCGGGCGGGCAGAAGGCGGTGGCGAGGCAGGTGTACTCGAGCTTGGCGCCGACGCGTTCATGGGCGTCGGCCAGGATGCGGTCGTGGTCGAAGGCGAGCGGGCGCGCCTTGTCGTACGGCACCCAGCGGGCGTCGGCCGCGTCGCTGCCGCCGTGGGGTTCGGGCGGGTCGGGCAGCAGGGCGGCGAAGGCGACGGAGACGACCCGCATGCGGGGGTCGCGGTCGGGCTCGCTGTAGGTCCGCAGCTGTTCCAGATGGAGCCCGGAGAGGTCCGACAGCCCGGTCTCCTCGGCGAGTTCACGCCGGGCGGCGCTCTCCGCGGACTCGTCCGGGTGCACGAACCCGCCGGGCAGCGCCCAGTGTCCGGCGTACGGCTCCTGCCCCCGCTCCACGAGCAGCGCGTGCAGGGTGCCTTCGGCGACGGTGAGGACGGCGAGGTCGACGGTGACGGCGAAGGGTTCGTAGGCGTACTTGTCGTAGTCCACTCGCGCTCGCCCCCTTTATGGTCAGCATGACTAATAGTCACTACGACTATAAAGAGGGCGCGAGTCCTCCACAAGCCCCTAGAGGCGCCTTCCCAGAAAGGCCAGCAGCCGTATCTCGGCCCGTGCCCGGGACGGCACGGCCACCGGAGCCGCGAACCGCACACCCCGGTCCTCCTCTCCCACCACGCACTGCGCGACGGAGAGGAGTTCGGCCGCGAGGCCCTCCGGGAGGGGCCGCGGCCGACCGCAGGCCCGCCCCACGTCCCACCCGTGGACCGCGATCTCGACGGCACCGACGGCGGCCATCACGGCCGTGTCCAGGGGCCGTTCACCCACCAGCACCTCCTCCGGCGGCCCTGCCGCCCAGGCGCCGAGCACGGCACACGCGCGGGTGCGGAAGCCGCAGACCCGGTCGGCGGGCGGCAACAGCCCGATCCGGCCGCCGGTCAGCCCCTCGTACAGCGCGTCCACGGAGTCGTCGAGATGGTCCAGCAGCTCGCCCAGACTCCACCCGGCACACGGCGTGCCCCTGTCGAGGCTCACGCACCCCGCTCCCGCCACACTGCCCAGCGCGTAGGCGAGTGAACGCTCCAGCAACTCCCCCGCACTCATGACAGCACCCCCGCCGGACCGCCACAGCAGCCTCCCAGTGGCCCCACAGGCGGCTTTCGGCCCCCGGTCGGCCCGACGGCCCCCGAAGGCCGCACAGGGCCACCCAGCGCCGCCGGACACGTCTCGCCACGATTCCCGGCCCTCATGTCCATCCCCACTCCCTCCGTCACCCGTACAGACCGCCGGGAGGGCGAAAACGCATCGGCCGGTCCCGGAGGTGTCCGGAACCGGCCGCCACACGCGTGTGCGGGAGATCTGCGGGCCTACAGATCGACTTCCTTCATCAGCATGCCGACCTCGGTGTTGGACAGCCGCCGCAGCCAGCCCGACTTCTGGTCGCCCAGGGTGATGGGCCCGAAGGCGACCCGCACCAGCTTGTCGACCGGGAAGCCGGCCTCGGCGAGCATGCGGCGCACGATGTGCTTGCGCCCCTCATGCAGGGTGACCTCGACGAGGTAGTTCTTGCCGGTCTGCTCGACGACCCGGAAGTGGTCCGCGCGCGCGTACCCGTCCTCCAGCTGGATGCCGTCCTTGAGCTGCTTGCCCAGGTCGCGCGGGATCGGGCCCACGATGTGCGCGAGGTAGACCTTCTTCACGCCGTACTTGGGGTGAGTCAGCCGGTGGGCCAGCTCACCGTGGTTGGTGAGCAGGATGACGCCCTCGGTCTCGGTGTCGAGCCGCCCCACGTGGAAGAGCCGGGTCTCACGGTTGGTGACGTAGTCGCCGAGGCACTGCCGGCCCTCGTTGTCCTCCATCGTGGAGACGACGCCGGCGGGCTTGTTCAGCGAGAAGAACTGGTACGACTGCGTCGCCACGGTCAGGCCGTCGACCCTGACCTCGTCCTTCTCGGGGTCGACCCGCTTGCCCTGCTCCAGGACGATCTCGCCGTTGACCTCGACCCGCGCCTGCTCGATGAGCTCCTCGCAGGCCCGCCGCGAACCGTAGCCCGCGCGCGCGAGGACCTTCTGGAGCCGCTCGCCCTCCTGCTCGGCGCCCGGGAAGGTCTTGGGGAGCTTCACGTCCTTCTTGCCGGCGTACCGCTCCCGGTTGCGCTCCTCGGCCCGGGCGTCGTACTCACGGGAGGTCGCGGGCGCCCAACGGCCCCGACCGGTGCCCGGGGACTGCTTCGGGCCGCCCTTGGCACCGCCGCGGGCCGAGGCGCCGCGCCCGGACTTGGGGCCCTCCGGGGAGGCGCCGGGGCCCACGTCGTAGCGCCGCTCCTCGGGGCGCGGCTTCCTCGGCCGGCCGCCCTGCTTGTCGTCGCGGTCGTTCCCGGCGCCGCGGTAGTTGCCGCGTCCCCCGGTGCTCCCGCCGCGGCCACCGCCGGCGCCGCTGTTGGCGCCGCGACCACCGCTGTTCCCACCGCGGCCGCCGCTGTTGCCACCACGGCTCCCGCCGTTGTTTCCGCTGCTGTTCCTGCCGCTGCTGCTTCGCATCAAGTTTCCGTCTAGTCGTTGTCTGGGTCCTCGGAATCCGGAGCGTCCGGATCGAACGACGGTACGGCTTCCTGGGTCTCGGCCTCGATCGCCTCCGCCTCCGGGAGGAAGGGCGCGAGCTCCGGGAGCTCGTCCAGACCGCGCAGGCCCATCCGCTCCAGGAAGTAGTTCGTCGTCACGTACAGGATCGCACCTGTTTCGGGTTCCGTGCCCGCCTCCGCCACCAGGCCCCGCTGGAGGAGGGTGCGCATCACACCGTCGCAGTTCACTCCGCGCACCGCGGAGACCCTGCTGCGGCTGACCGGCTGGCGGTAGGCGACCACCGCCAGCGTCTCCAGCGCGGCCTGGGTGAGCCGGGCCTGCTGGCCGTCCAGGACGAACCGCTCCACGGCCGGGGCGTACGCGGCCCGGGTGTAGAACCGCCAGCCGTTCGCGACGTGCCGCAGCTCGAAACCGCGCCCCTGGGCGGCGTACTCGCCCGCCAGCTCCCTGAGCGCCCTGGTGATCTGCCGCTTGGGCCGCTCCAGGATCTTCGCCAGGTGCTCCTCGGTGGCGGGCTCGTCCACGACCATCAGGACGGCCTCCAGGGCCGGCTTCAGATCGAGGTCGGCGACGCCGAGCGGTCCTGCCGGGGCCTCGTCGGTCTCCTCGCTCACGCCTTCTCCTCCTTGGACGGCTCGGGCGGCCGGTCGAACTCGTCGGTCACCATCGGCTCGGCCTCCCCCTCACCACCGGTCCACCGCACGACAAGTTCTCCGAGCGCGGTCTCCTGGTCCAGCGCCACGGCCTTCTCCCGGTACAGCTCCAGCAGCGCCAGAAAGCGGGCCACGACGGTCAGGGTGCCGTCGGCATCCTCCACCAGCAGCCGGAAGCTGGCCTCACCGAGCTCCCTGAGCCGCGCGACGACGATCCCCGCCTGCTCCTGGACGCTCACCAGGGGCGCGTGGATGTGGTCGACGTACACCTGCGGCTTGGGCTTGGGCTGCATCGCCTTCACGGCGAGCTTCGCGAACCCCTCGGCGCCGATGCTGATGACGACCTCGGGCAGCAGATCGGCGTGGTGCGGTTCCAGGCCGACGGTCCTGGGGTAGCGCCGGGCCTCCTCGTCGAGCCGCCGGTTGAAGATGTCCGCGATCTGCTTGTACGCGCGGTACTGCAACAGCCGCGCGAAGAGCAGGTCCCGGGCTTCGAGCAGCGCGAGGTCGGCCTCGTCCTCGACCTCGGCGGCGGGCAGCAGCCGGGCGGCCTTGAGGTCGAGCAGCGTGGCGGCGACGACGAGGAACTCGGTCGTCTCGTCCAGGTCCCAGTCCGGCCCCATGGCCCGGATGTACGCCATGAACTCGTCGGTGACCTTGGACAGCGCGACCTCGGTGACGTCCAGCTTGTGCTTGGAGATCAACTGAAGCAGCAGATCGAAGGGCCCCTCGAAGTTGGCCAGCCGAACCTTGAAGACACCGTCGGCCTCACCCTCGGCCGGGGCTCCGGCGGAAGGGGCGGCCGCGGACACCGGGACGGCCTCGGGGTCGGTCTCGGACGCCGGACCACTCCCGGCCTCCGCACCGCCGCGGGGCTCAGGGACACCCGCCGACTCCCGCCCGATGTCAGGCTCGGACGCGGCCTCAGGGTCCGGCGCGGTCTCCGGCCCCGACCCGGTCTCCGGCTCCACGACAGCGGCCTCAGGCGCCGATACGGCCTCAGCCCCGAGAACAGCCACGGCCCCCGGACCGCCGGTCTCCGGTTCATCCGGTACCGGCAACGCCTCCGCGCCCGGCTCGGCCCGCGGAGCTCCCGGCCCCCGCCCCAGCGCACGTCGCCGCCCGCCGGAACCGGCACCGGAAGAAACGTCGTTCGAGGTCATAACCCCCGCAGGCTACCGCTTACCGCCCACGCAGCCGACGTACGAGAATGCTCGCGTCCCCACGGGACTCCAGATCCGCCAGCACCACGGCGACCGCCTCACGGACGATCCGCCCCCGGTCCACCGCCAGCCCGTGCTCACCCCGGAGCACCAGACGCGCGTGCTCCAGATCCATGAGCTCCTCGGCCGACACGTACACGGTGATCTTCTCGTCGTGCCGCTCCCGCCCACTGGGCCGCCGCGAGGGCGACCGGCCCCGCTTGCCCCGGGGCTGCCCGGCATCGGAGGAGGCAGAACCTTCCTGCGCCCCTCGACCACGCGCGGAGCGCTCCGCGGCCCGGCTGCGGGACTCGCCCTCCTCGGAACCGTCGGCGTCGGCCGCCACATGCTCGGCCCCGTCGCCGTCACCGCCCTGCGCGGGCACGGACTGCGGCGCGTCCTCCGACGCCACCGCGTCGGACTCCCCCGCGGGAGCCGGTACCCGGGCCTCGCCGTTGGCCCCCCGCCGGGGAGTGGACGCCTGGAGCGCCATCCCCCCTGTCGTACGGAACAGTTCGTCGGCCCCCGGCAGACTCACTCGGCGTGACACCGGGCGAGCACCTCCCTGGCGAGCTGGCGATAGGCGGCGGCACCGACGGAGTTGGAGGCGTACGTGGTGATCGGCTCACCGGCGACCGTGGTCTCCGGGAAGCGCACCGTGCGCCCGATGACCGTGTGGTAGACGTGGTCGTCGAACGCCTCGACCACACGGGCCAGGACCTCACGGCTGTGGACCGTGCGCGAGTCGTACATCGTGGCGAGGATCCCGTCGAGCTCCAGCTCCGGGTTGAGCCGTTCCTGGACCTTCTCGATGGTCTCCGTCAGCAGTGCGACACCGCGCAGCGCGAAGAACTCGCACTCCAGAGGCACTATCACCTTGTGCGCGGCCGTCAGGGCGTTGACCGTGAGCAGGCCGAGCGAGGGCTGACAGTCGATCACGATGTAGTCGTAGTCGGCCATGAGCGGCTTCAGGGCCCGCTGCAATGTCGACTCGCGGGCGACCTCGGAGACCAGCTGGACCTCCGCCGCCGACAAGTCGATATTGCTCGGCAGCAGGTCCATGTTGGGGACCGCGGTCTTCAGCAGGACCTCGTCCGCCGCCATGCCCCGCTCCATGAGCAGGTTGTAGACGGTCAGGTCGAGCTCCATCGGGTTGACACCGAGACCCACCGACAGCGCGCCCTGCGGGTCGAAGTCCACGAGCAGCACGCGCCGGCCGTACTCCGCGAGCGCGGCACCCAGGTTGATGGTCGACGTGGTCTTGCCGACGCCGCCCTTCTGGTTGCACATCGCGATGATCTTCGCGGGGCCGTGGTCGGTCAGCGGGCCCGGGATCGGGAAGTACGGCAGCGGGCGTCCGGTCGGGCCCACACGCTCACGGCGCTGGCGGGCCGCGTCGGGCGCGAGCGTGGCCGCGTACTCCGGATCCGGCTCGTACTCGGCGTCGGGGTCGTAGAAGTGCCCCTCGGGCAGTTCGTCGTAGTCGGCGAAGTGGTTGTGGGGCGCGCCACTTCCGTCGCCGGCCATGGCGTTCACGTGATGGCCATCCATGCTCTGGTGTGCTGTCCGCAGGGTCTGCGGACGACTCTGGTGGGCTGCGAAGGTGCGCACCGCGACGGAGCCGACAGCCTCGAACCCCGCGTGGCCCTGGGCCTCGGCAGGCATTCCTGGTTGACCACCCCCGGGAGAAAATGTCGACTCATTCACAAGTCGTCTTACCTCCTTGGTGACCAGGAAACTTCTAGACAAGGTCAGCGTGGCACCATGCCGACGGTTGGCGACTCTATGGCGTGTCGGGTGTTCACAGCAACACAATCCACCGGACCCGGCAGGATGTGTCGGCAATGAAACATCCCGCTGTCAAGGGCGTACGGCAGTCGCACGGCAGGTTTCGCCGGTGTACGAATCGGTCCAACGGTTACGTTCGACGCGAGTTGACCGAGAGTCGCAAAGTGACCATACACACATCTGGCCGGACCTTGTGGGCAAGGTCCGGCCGCATGTGCCTCGTTGACGCGCCTTGTTGACGTATCGCCTTTACGAAAAGGTGACTTAGCTGTTCGGCGAGGTCAGGGGCTCAGCCGAGCAGGGACTCGAGCTCCACGTGCTCCAGGCCGTGCGCCTCCGCGACCTCGCGGTAAACGACCTTGCCGTCATGGGTGTTGAGGCCCTTGGCGAGCGCGGGGTCGCGGCGCAGCGCCTCCACCCAGCCGCGGTCGGCGAGTTCGACGATGTAGGGCAGCGTCGCGTTGGTGAGCGCGTAGGTCGAGGTGTTGGGCACCGCGCCGGGCATGTTGGCGACGCAGTAGAAGACCGAGTCGTGGACCTGGAAGGTCGGTTCAGCGTGGGTGGTCGGGCGGGAGTCCTCGAAGCAGCCGCCCTGGTCGATCGCGATGTCGACAAGGACACTTCCGGGCTTCATCCGCGCCACCAGCTCGTTGGTGACCAGCTTCGGGGCCTTGGCGCCCGGGATGAGGACGGCGCCGATGACGAGGTCGGCGTCCAGGACGGCCTTCTCCAGCTCGAAGGCGTTGGACATGATCGCCCGGACCTTGGTGCCGAAGACCTTGTCGGCCTCGCGGAGCTTGTTGATGTCCCGGTCGAGCAGCGTGACGTGGAAGCCCATGCCGACGGCGATCTGGGTGGCGTTCCAGCCGGAGACACCGCCGCCGATGACGACGGCCCGCGCGGGCTGGGTGCCGGGGACACCGCCGGGCAGGACACCGCGGCCGCCGACCGAGCGCATCAGGTGGTAGGCGCCGACCTGCGGGGCGAGCCGGCCCGCGACCTCGGACATCGGGGCGAGCAGCGGGAGCGCGCGGGAGGGCAGCTCGACGGTCTCGTAGGCGATCGCGGTGGTGCCGGACTCGATGAGCGCGTCGGTGCACTCCTTGGAGGCGGCCAGGTGCAGGTAGGTGAAGAGCGTCTGGTCCTTGCGGAGGCGGTGGTACTCCTCGGCGACGGGCTCCTTGACCTTGAGCAGCAGGTCGGCGGTGGCCCACACCTCGTCGGCGGTGTCCAGGATCCGGGCGCCCTCGGCGACGTACTCCTCGTCCGGGATCGAGGAGCCGAGACCGGCGCCGCGTTCGATGACGACCTGGTGGCCGTGGCGCACGAGCTCGTGCACACCGGCGGGGGTGATGGCCACCCGGAACTCGTTGTTCTTGACCTCGCGGGGGATGCCGACCTTCACGTGGATCACGGTCCTTGGCTCAGAGAGTGTGGGGCAATACAACACATACCCGGGCATGCAGGAGCACACCAGGAGACACCGCAGGAGAAGGTGCGGCAGAGCCAGTCTAATGAAGGTGTTCCCGCTGTCTAGCCTTTCATTGCATCAATCTTCTGCGGATGTACTACGGATTTCGCAGGTGTCAGCGTCTTGTTTCGGCTCATCGGCCTGTTCCTCGGCCTCCGCGGACCCGGGTTCCCCCTGGGAAAGCTCCTCACCCAGCAGCCGTTCGGCGGCCCCGCGGTGCAGCTGCGCGGCGGCCGGATCGCCGAGGTGCTCCAGGGTGTCGGCGAGCCGCAGCTGGAGCGCGGCCTGGAGCCGGACGTCCTCGGCACGCCGGGCCCATTCCACGGCGTCCTGGCAGGTGCGCAGCGACTCCTCGGGGTGTCCGGCGTACTCCTGGACCCGGGCGAGTTCGCTCAACGCCCGTGCGTGGGCCGCGACATCGCCGTTCTTGCGGTGTCCGGCGAGCGCGGCCCGCCAGTTCCTGACCGCCTCGCCGTAGCGGCCCGCGTAGGTGTGCGCGGCGGCGATACGGCCGTACAGCCGGGCGGCCTCCGCGCGCTCGTCCCGGGCCAGCCGCTGGGCGAGGGCCCGGCCGAACCAGTCGGCGGCCCGGTCGTAGTCCCCGAGCTCCAGATGCGCGCCGCCTACGGATTCCATCGCGCGGCCGGTCGCGTACGGGTCATTCGCCTGCCGTCCGGCGTCCAGAGCCGCCCGATAGCGGGCCAGCGCCTCCCGGGTCCGGCCGGTCTGGGCGTCCAGGTCGGCGAGGTTCAGCAGGGCCGCGGCCTTCTCGCGGGGCAGCGCGCGCCGCTCGGCGATGTCGAGGACGAGGCCGTGGATGCCGTAGAGGTCGGGGGCGGCCGCCCTGGTGCCGAAGTGGGCCACCATCGTGCGCACGAGCTGTGACATCAGCCGCCGGGCCAGGGTGTCCAGCTCCCCGTCGGCGACCGCGAGCCGGGCGGCGGCGAGCAGGGCGGGCCTGCGGACGCGCAGCCAGTCCTCGGCGGCCCGGGGGCTCGGGAAGCGCAGGGAGCGCGGCATGCCCTGGAGCTTCTTGTGGGCGTCCGGGTTGTCGGTCTCGGTGATCGCCCGGGAGGACTGGAGCAGCCGTACGATCCGCTCCAGCATCCGGGCGCGGGCCAGCTGGAGCTCGGCCGGGCGGTCCTGGGTGGCGGCGAGGGCCTTGAGCAGCGGGTGCAGACAGCCGGGGACCTCGTACTGCGGCAGCGGGGAGTCCACGGCGTGCAGCAGGCCGAGCGCGACGAAGTCGTCGAGGGTGGACCGGGCGCCGCCCACCGAGCAGCCGGCGAGCGCGGAGGCGGTGTGCGGGTCGACGAGGCCGGCCGGGGCCAGGGAGAGCAGTCGCAGTATCCGGGCGGCGGGGGCGGGCAGAGACGCGTAGACGAGCTTGAAGACCCGGCTGAGCGGTGTCCCCTCGTCACTCTCCGCATGCAGATGCTTGGACAGATCGGCCACGGCGGCCTTGGGTCGGGCGGCGAGCCACCCCCCGGCCAGCATCAGCGCGGCGGGATGCGCCTGGCACTCCTCGACCAGGTGCTCGGCCGCGCGGGGGTCCACGGTGACGCGGACCGACCCGGTGTGCCGGGACACCAGCTCCAGCGCGGACTTGGTGTCCAGCCCGCCGAGGGTGCAGGGCCGGACGTCCGCGATCCCGGTCAGCGGACCTCCGGACACGGCCACGACCAGGCACTCCGGAGTATCCGGAAGCAGGGCGTCCACCTGTTCCGCGGCCACCGCGTCATCGAGCAGAAGCAGCGCGCGCCGGTCGGCGAGGGCCGCGCGCAGGGCCTCGGAGAGGTCGTCCTCGCCGGCCCCCGCGGGTGCCGGCACGTCGAGCGCGGTGAGCAGGTCCCGGGCCACGTCCGCGACCGGGACGGGGGTGCCGTCGGGCTCGCTCAGCCGGGCGCGCAGCACTCCGTCCTCGTAACGCTCAGCGACCGTTCGGACGAGTTCCTCGGCGAGCGCGGTACGCCCCGAGCCGGGACGTCCCGCGATGAGCAGCACGCGCGCGCGGGGGGCCTTCCGGCCCGCGAGGGTGTCCAGTCCGGCGCGCTCGATGTCGGCGCGCAGTTCCTTCAACTCCCGTGTCCGCCCCAGGAAATGATCCTCGCCGGACAGCCGTACGCCCTCCGCGTCCACCGCCTGATCCGTCACGGGCCACACTCCCGTCCCACCGCACGCGCAAAGCCCGCCGGTGACCCCGGAACGGGCACCGAAAGCCTAGTTCACGCTGTGCAACGTTCCTGGCGGAGCGCGACGGTGATGGACACAGAGTCCCCTGATCGGATCAACAGATCGTAGGACCTACTCAGGGGCGCGGGGCTGTATCGATCTGCGGCTACCGCCGCGTGGGCGCGACCAGCTACGACGCGACCGTCACCCGGCAACGAACGGACTACACCAACGGCGCGACCCGAAACCCGTCACGCCTCGAACGGCCGCGCAGGCCACTCCGCCTCAGCGGAACGCAACCCGTCCAACCCGCCGGAGGCCCGCGCGGCGACGAGCGACATCACCCCCACCACCAGGCAGTTGTTGTGCAACTCCCCCGCCAGCACCCCCTGAACCAGCGAAGCGACCGGCACGCGCGCGTGCTCCATGTCCGCCTCCTCGTCCTCGACCTCGAACCGCGCCTCCTCGGCCTCGGACAGCCCCCGGGCCAGGAAGATCCGGATCGCCTCGTCACAGCCGCCCGGCGTCGTGTAGACGTCCGTCAGCACCCGCCAGTCCTCCGCCTTGACGTGTGCCTCCTCGTACAGCTCCCGCTGGGCCGCGTGCAGCGGGTTCTCCCCCGGCACGTCCAGCAGCCCCGCCGGGATCTCCCACAGCTTCTGCCGGACGGGGTGCCGGTACTGCCGGATGAGCAGGACCCGGTCCTCGTCGTCGAGGGCGAGGACGGCGACGGAACCGGGGTGGACCTGGTAGTCACGGCGGACCACCGACCCGTCGGGCATGACCACCTCGTCCGTGCGGACGGAGGTCTTGTTGCCCACGAACGGGGTCTCGGTCCCCCGGATCTCCCACTCTTCCGGGGTGTCCTTGATCGTCATGCCCTGTCCTTCCCCACGTGCGCAAAAGAAGCCGGGACGCCCGCCGTTTGAATGCGCGCGCCCCGGCCACCGTACAACTGTCGTGCTACTTCGAAGTCTTGCGCTCGACCGACGCCTTCACGAGGCCGGCGAAGAGCGGATGCGGACGGGTCGGGCGCGAGCGCAGCTCCGGGTGGGCCTGCGTGGCCACCAGATAGGGGTGGACATCGCGCGGGTATTCGACGTATTCGACGAGCTTGCCGTCCGGCGAGGTGCCGGAAAACAGGATGCCCGCCTTCTTTTCGAGCTCCGCGCGGTAGGCGTTGTTCACCTCGTACCGGTGACGGTGCCGCTCCTCGACGTACTCCTTGCCGTCGTACACCTCACGGACGATGGAGCCCTCGGCGAGCTTGGCCGGGTACATGCCGAGCCGCATGGTGCCGCCCATGTCGCCCTCACCGGCGACGATGTCCAGCTGCTCGGCCATGGTGGAGATGACCGGGTGGGCGGTCCCGGAGTCGAACTCGGTGGAGTTGGCGTCCGGGATGTCGGCGAGGTTGCGCGCGGCCTCGATCACGATGCACTGAAGGCCCAGGCAGAGGCCCAGCAGCGGGACCTTGTTCTCGCGGGCGTACTTGATCGCGCCGACCTTGCCGAGCACACCGCGGTCGCCGAAGCCGCCGGGGATGCAGATGCCGTCCACGTCACCGAGCTGCGCGGCGGCGCCGGCCGGGGTCTTGCAGTCGTCGGAGGTGACCCACTTGATCTTCACGCGGGCCTTGTTGGCGAAGCCGCCCGCGCGCAGCGCCTCGGTGACCGAGAGGTAGGCGTCCGGCAGGTCGATGTACTTGCCGACCAGGGCGAGAGTGATCTCGTGGTCGGGGTTGTGGACGCGGTCGAGCAGGTCGTCCCAGGTCGTCCAGTCCACGTCCCGGAACGGCAGGTCCAGCTTGCGGACCACGTAGGCGTCCAGGCCCTCGCCGTGCACGGTCTTCGGGATGTCGTAGATCGAGCGGGCGTCGGGGCAGGCGACCACGGCGGCCTCGTCGACGTCGCACATCAGCGAGATCTTGCGCTTAATCGCGGTCGGGACCTCGCGGTCGCAGCGCAGCACGATCGCGTCCGGCTGGATACCGATGTTCCTGAGGGCCGCAACCGAGTGCTGGGTCGGCTTCGTCTTCAGCTCACCCGAGGGGCCGATGTACGGCAGGAGCGAGATATGGACGACGAAGACGTTGTCACGGCCGACCTCGTGCCGGACCTGGCGGACCGTCTCCAGGAACGGCAGCGACTCGATGTCGCCGACCGTGCCGCCGACCTCGGTGATCACGACGTCGACCTCGTCGGTCGCCATACGGCGGATGCGGTGCTTGATCTCGTTGGTGATGTGCGGGATGACCTGCACGGTGTCACCGAGGTACTCGCCGCGCCGCTCCTTGGCGATCACCGTGTTGTACACCTGGCCGGTGGTGACGTTGGCGGAACCGTCGAGATCGCGGTCGAGGAAGCGCTCGTAGTGGCCGATGTCCAGGTCGGTCTCGGCGCCGTCGTTGGTGACGAACACCTCACCGTGCTGGAAGGGGTTCATCGTGCCCGGGTCGACGTTGAGGTACGGGTCGAGCTTCTGCATGACGACACGCAGGCCCCGCGCCTTGAGCAGCATGCCGAGGCTGGAAGCCGTCAGGCCCTTGCCGAGCGAGGAGGCGACACCCCCGGTGACGAAGATGTGCTTGGTCGTCGTGGTGCTGTTTCGAAAAACAGGGGGCATGGCCAAGAGGGGGCTCCCG
The DNA here is from genome assembly GCF_042669125.1 of Streptomyces sp. NPDC057253. NCBI lineage: Bacteria > Bacillati > Actinomycetota > Actinomycetes > Kitasatosporales > Streptomycetaceae > Streptomyces > Streptomyces sp. NPDC057253. The sequence continues at coordinate 20,203 of NZ_JBHUXV010000088.1, forward strand.
TGGTCGCGATCTGGAGGTGCGGTTCGGGGGTCAATCGCCCACCGGTCCACGGGCTACCAGGGTATCAGCGCCGTGAGGAGATGGCTTCCGGCCACGCTCCGCACACAAGCGGACACGGACCAGCACATGCGCACCCGTTTCTCACCCGCTGCTCACCCGTTCGGCCCAGCCGCGTTGCCCGGAGCGGCACACAGATCATCTACGTGCGTCGTATCCTGCTCGGACACTCACTGCCGAGCCCGGCCGGAAACACGGGACCACCCCCACCCGTAGGACCCGGAACAACGAGAGCTCGTCAGTTCGTTGAGCAACAGTTGTCGTTTTGCCTCACAGCCGCATGACTGTTTTGCTTCACCGCTCAACGACGCATTACAACGACCCCCTTGACCGCACCAAGCGACAGCCCCCTTTTTCCTTCAGGGGGTGACGTGGCCGTTCGACTGGAGTTGCACGTGGCCGGGCGCATCGAAGACTACGCACTCATCGGAGACATGCAGACCGCGGCGCTGGTCTGCCGGGACGGCACAGTGGACTGGCTGTGCCTGCCCCGCTTCGACTCGCATGCCATCTTCGCCGGCCTGCTGGGCACCGAGGAACACGGTTTCTGGCGGCTCGGCCCCGCGCACGCGGCGGACGCCGAGCCCCCCACCGCCGCCCGTCGCTCCTACCGCGGCGACTCCCTGATCCTGGAATCGGAGTGGGACACCTCACGCGGCACGGTCCGGGTGACGGATTTCATGCCCCCGCGTGACGGCGCCCCCCAGCTCGTCCGGATCGTGGAGGGCGTCTCGGGCCGCGTCCCCATGCGCTCGGCCCTCCGGATGCGTTTCTCCTACGGCCGTGTCGTCCCGTGGGTCCACAAGCACGAGGGCCGCACGGTCGCCGTGGCGGGCCCCGACTCGGTGTGGTTCGACACGGACTGCGAGACCTACGGCAAGTCCCTGACGACGTACTCGGACTTCACGGTCGCCCCGGGTGACCGGATCGCGTTCACCATCTCGTGGCAGCCCTCGCACAAGGAGCCGCCGCCGCTGCCGGAGCCGGAGCAGTCCCTGGAGGCGACCGAGGACTTCTGGCGCGAGTGGGTCGAGCACTGTACGTACCACGGCCCCTACCGCGAGGCCGTCATCCGCTCGCTGATCACCCTCAAGGCGCTGACGTACGCCCCGACGGGCGGCATCGTCGCGGCCCCCACCACCTCGCTCCCCGAGGACATCGGCGGCGTCCGCAACTGGGACTACCGCTACACCTGGCTGCGCGACGCGGCCATCACCCTCTCCTCGCTGCTGCGCACCGGCTACCGCGAGGAGGCCCGCGCCTGGCGCGAGTGGCTGCTGCGGGCCGTCGCCGGCGACCCGGAGAACCTCCAGATCATGTACGGCATCGCGGGCGAGCGCGAGCTGGGCGAGGCCGAGCTGGACTGGCTGCCCGGCTACGAGAACTCCGCCCCGGTCCGGGTCGGCAACGGCGCCGCGCACCAGCTCCAGCTGGACGTGTACGGCGAGGTCACCGAGGCCCTGCACCTCGGCCACATGACGGGCCTGGCCCGCAACGACTACGCCTCCATCCTCCAGCTCAAGCTGATCCGCTACCTGGAGGACCACTGGAACGAGCCGGACGAGGGCATCTGGGAGGTGCGCGGCCCGCGCCGCCACTTCGTGCACTCCAAGGTGATGGCCTGGGTCGCGGTGGACCGCACGATCAAGCTCATCGAGTCCGGTGACGCGGACGGCCCGCTGGAGAAGTGGCGCGACCTGCGCGACGACATCCACCGGGACGTCTGCGAGAAGGGCTACGACAAGGAGCGCAACACCTTCACGCAGTCCTACGGCTCCAAGGAGCTGGACGCGAGCCTGCTGCTCATCCCGCAGATGGGCTTCCTGCCGCCGGACGACAAGCGCGTGATCGGCACCATCGAGGCGATCCAGCGGGAGCTGTCCACCCCGGACGGCTTCATCCTGCGCTACCCGACCTCCAGCGGCGACGAGAACGTCGACGGCCTCCCCGGCGACGAAGGGGCCTTCCTGGCCTGCTCGTTCTGGATGGCGGACGACCTCGCGATGATCGGCCGGGTGGACGAGGCGAGGAAGCTCTTCGAGAAGCTCCTCTCGCTGCGCAACGACCTCGGTCTGCTCGCCGAGGAATGGGACCCGCGTCTCAAGCGCCAGGTCGGCAACTTCCCGCAGGCCTTCAGCCACGTCCCGCTCATCGACACGGCCCTGCGGCTGACGGCGTCGGGCGCGTACGGCGGCTGAGCCCGCACGAGTTCTTACGAGGCGGTGACGGCCCGCGGTTGAACAGGACCGCGGGCCGCGGCGCGCCTAGGCTGGGATCCAACAGCCCCTGCACGAAAGGGGGCGCCCCATGGCATCCCCGTCGAAGGCGGGCGCGGCCCTCGCCGCGCTGCGCGAGGATCTGGTCGGCGACGTGCTCGCCCCCGAAGACCCGGGCTACGACGAGGCCCGGACCGTCTTCAACTCGATGATCGACCGCAGGCCCGCGGCCATCGCGCAGTGCGTGAACGAGGACGACGTCGTACGGGCCATCCGTTTCGCCCGTGACCTCGACCTGCCGATCGCCGTGCGCGGCGGCGGGCACAGCGTGGCCGGCATGGCGCTCAACGACGGCGGTCTGGTGGTCGACCTGCGCCACATGCGCACGGTCACCGTCGATCCGGTCGCCCGGGCGGTACGGGTCGCGGGCGGCGCCACGATGAGCGACCTGGACCGGACCTGCGCGCCCCACGCCCTGGCCACCACCGGCGGTCGGGCCTCGACCACCGGGGTCGGCGGCTTCGTCCTGGGCGGCGGCTCCGGCTGGCTGGACCGCTGGTGCGGACTCGCCGTCGACAACCTGCTCGGCGTGGAGCTGGTCACCGCGGACGGCGAGCGCGTGCACGCGAGCGCCGACGAACACCCGGACCTGTTCTGGGCCCTGCACGGAGGCGGCGGCAACTTCGGCGTCGCGACCGCGCTCACCCTGAAGCTGCACCCGCTGCCCGAGTTCTCCATCGCGCTGCTGCTGTACCTGCCGGAGTTCGGCCCCGAAGTGGTCCGTACCTACCGTGAGGTGATCGCCCACGGCCCGGACGAGGCGAGCGGCGGTGTGCTGTACGTCACCGGCCCGCCCGAGGAGTTCGTCCCACCGCACCTGGTCGGCACCCTCCTGTGCGGTGCACTGCTGACGTACGCCGGGAGCGAGGCGGACATGCGCAAGGTGGCCGAGCCGCTGCTGGCGCTGCCGCACGAGGCGGAGGTCGTCGGGGCGATGCCGTACGCCGATGTCCAGTGCATGCTCGACGACCCGCCCGGGATGCGGAACTACTGGTCGGCGGAGTACCTGACGGAGCTGCCCGACGCGTACGTGGACCTCTACTGCGCCCGGGCGGAGTCCATGCCGGTGCCGACCGGCACCATCCATGTGCTGTTCCCGCTGGGCGGCGCCATCGCCCGGGGCCCGCACGAGTACCCGGTGCCCTACCGCGACGCCCCCTGGGCCGTACACCCGTTCGCGATGTGGGAGGACCCGGCGGACGACGCGCGGAGCATCCAGTGGGTCCGCGACGTCCGCGCAGAAGCGCAGCCGTGGAGCACGGGCGACGTCTACCTCAACTTCATCGGCGACGAGGGCGCGGACCGCGTGGTGGCCGGCGTCGGCGCGGACAACACCCGCCGCCTGTCCGAGGTGAAGCGCCGCTACGACCCGGAGAACGTGTTCCGCTTCAACCACAACATCACGCCGGCCTGAGCGCCGTCAGCGTCCGTTCGCCGCCGGGGTCGCCGGCCGTGGCGGGCACCAGGGCGATCTCGTCGAGCCCCGCCTCGGCGTAGGCGTCGATCCGCGCCCGTACGGCGTCGAGGTCGCCCACCAGCCCGACCGTGGCCGCGGCCGCGGCCGGCAGCGCCCGCACCAGCGTCTGGCGGTCCGCCCCGTTCGCGGCCAGCTCCACCGCCTCCCCGAACCCGGCCTCGGCGAACACCTCGCTGTACCCGGGCACGATCAGATATCCGGCGATGCTGCCCAGGACCTGCGCGAGGGCGGCCGGCTCCGGATCGACGGCGGCGGGCAGCCATGCGGCGAGCGTGGGTGCCGTACGGCCCACCTCGACGGCCGCCGCGTCCAACTGCGCGCGCAGCGCCCGCACCTGCTCGGGCGAGACCACGTCCAGCAGCATGCGGTCGGCGTGCGCGGCGGCCGTGGCGATCGCGCGGGGCCCGAACGCGGCCACCGTGAGCGGCCCTCCGGGCGGCGGCAGACGGCGCCGGAAAGGGCTGCCCGGCACGACGGGTTCGCCCGCGGAAGCGTGCAGGAGCCGTCGTACGGCTGCCGCGTGCTCCTCCAGTACGGCGGCGGGGCGGGTCCTGGGCCGGTCGTGCACGCCCTCCACCACCCGCTTGCTGGACGTACCCAGCGCCACCCCGACCGGGCGGCCGACGAGCGCCGCGACCGAGGCGGCGCCCCGGGCCGAGGTGTACGGGTCGCGCACCGACACCGGCACCGGACCGGCCGTCAGGGCGACCCGCTCGGTGTCCCGGCCGATCACCGCGGCGAGCACGAACGCGTCCCAGGTGGGTCCCTCCCCCGCCCACACCTCCTGGTACCCGAGCCGGTCGGCGGTCACCGCCACCCGCACCGGCTCCTCGACCGGACTGTCGTCCTCCCGGGCCACGGCCACCACGCTGAAGTCCATGCACCGGCCGCTACCCCGGCACGCCCACGGCCACGCCTCGGGTAGCGTCCGGCTCATGGACAGCGGTACGAACAGCGGTTTCGACACCCAGGGCGCCGGGATCACCGTGCAGCGCGCGCTGGAGCTGCCCGGGCTGCGCAGCGGGCTCCCGGAGATCCTCGCGGGCGCGGACCGGCTGCACCGGAGCGTGCGCTGGGTGCACGCGGGCGAGGTGCCGAACATCGCCTCCCTGCTGAAGGGCGGGGAGCTGCTGCTGACCACGGGCTACGGGCTCGGCACCCGACCGGCCGAACAGCGGGCGTTCGTGCGCACGCTGGCCGAGCGGGGCATCGCGGCCCTGGTCGTCGAGCTCGGTCCGCGGTTCACCCGGCTGCCCGCGGCCCTCGTCGACACGGCCCGCGCGACCGGCCTGCCGCTGGTGCAGCTGCACCGCGAGGTGCCGTTCGTGACAGTCACCGAGGAGATCCACACCGAGATCGTCAACGGCCACTACGCCCTGCTCCAGCGGGCCGAGGAGGTGTACCGCCGCTGCACGGAGGCCCTGCTGGGCGGCGGCGGTGTGCCACAGGTCCTCGGCATCCTGTCCGACTTCGGCGGCAACCCGGTCTTCCTGGAGACGACCGAGGGGCGGCTCCTGTACGCCGCCGGGGCCGGACCCGAGGGTGCCGACCCGCTCCAGGTCTGGGAGGGGCTGCGCGGCCAGCACAAGGACGCGCCGCCGGCCGGGTCGGTCCTCGTGGACGTGCCCGGCGGCGGACCCGGCAGCGGGTCGGTGCGGGCGCGGCTGGTGCTGCTGCCCGTGCGGGGGCCGATGGGCCCGGTGCACCGCATGGCCGCCGAACGCGCCGCGGGCATCCTGGCCGTGGTCCTGATGCAGGCCCGCCAGGAGGAGGAGCTGGCGGCCCGCGGGCGCGGCGACTTCCTCACCGATCTCGCGGAGGGCCGGATCACGGCGGAGGACGCGCCCGCGCAGGCGCGTGTGCTGGGCTTCCGGCCGGGCGGCGGCCCGCTGCTGCCCGTGGTGATGCACCTCGGCTCCTCGGGCGGCGGCTGGACGGTGCTGACCCGGGCGGTCTCCGAGGAGCTGGCCTCGGTCGGTGTGCCGGTCCTGCTCGGCGTACGGCCCGTCGAGGGCCGCGTCCTGGTCCTGCTCGGCCTGCGCGCGGAGTCGGAGCGAGCGGCGGTGGCGGACCGGGTCGCGGCGGCGCTGCGGGCGGGCCTGGAGCGGGCCGGGATGCAACGGCCGGGCGCCCAGCCGCCCGTGGTCGTGGTCGCCGCGGCGGGCAGCTGGACGGCGGCCTCGGCGGGCCTGCGGCACGCGGCCGAGACGGCGACGGCGGCCCAGGGCCTGTCGGACCGCCCCTGGTACGACGCCCGCCGCCTCGACATCGACCTGCTGCTGTGGCGGCTGCGGGACCACCCGGACCTGGCGGCCTTCGTGGACCGCGCCATCGGCCCCCTGCGCGCCCACGACGACCGCTCCAAGCCGCCGCTGCTGCCCACCTTGCAGACCTACCTGGCGCACGCGGGCCGCAAGGCGGAGACGGCCCGCGAACTCCATCTCAACCGGCAGACCCTCTACAACCGCCTGGCCCGCATCGGCGAGTTGCTCGGCACCGACCTCGACGACCCGCAGACGGTCCTGGCGTTGAGCCTGGCACTGCGGGCACGCCGGCACGTGCCTTAGAGCAGGGTGCGCGGCTGGGTCAACTCGTCGTAGACGCTCAGCACTTGCGCGACGGTCTCGTCCTCGGTCGGCCAGGTGGCCGCCTGCCGCACGCCCCGCTCGACGAGCAGCTCCCGCCGCTCCGGATCACCGAGCAGCCGTACGACGGCGTCGGCGAGCGCCTTCGAGTCGCCGTACGGGACGAGTTCGGCCGCGTCACCGACGAGTTCGGGGACACCGCCGACCGCGGTCGCGACGAGCGGCACGCGCGCGTGGAGGGCCTCCTGGGCGAGCACGGACCGCGCCTCCAGGCGGCTGGGCAGCAGCGCGAGATCGGCGGCGGTGAGCAACTCGGCGACGTCGTCACGGCGTCCGATGAGCCGGACGGGCAACTCCTCGTCCTCGATACGGCTCTGCAGGGCCGCCCGCAGCGACCCCTCCCCGGCGACGACGACCAGCGGCACGGGGTCCAGCAGACGCCACGCGCGGGCCGCGTCCAGGAGCGTCTCGTAGCCCTTGTGCCGCTCCAGGGCGCCGACGGCCATCAGCAAGGGCCGCCCGGTGGCCCCCAGTTCGGCCCGCAGCTTGGGCCGCAGCCGGTCGGGGTCGTCCTGTTCGACGGCCCCTCGCGGGCCGGGCAGGGCCACGGCGGCGAGGCGGGCGTCCCGGGCACCGGTCTTGCGGGCCCGGTCCACGAGCGCCGAGGTGGACCCGAGCACCACGGAGGCGGCCTTCACGACCCGGCGTTCCAGGAGGCGCACGAAATGGGCCCGGGCGCCCTCGGCGTACGCCCGGTCGTGCCAGGTGACGACGAGCGGGGTGCGCCGCCCGCTGAGCGCCAGCACCGCGCGGAACGAGGCGTGCAGTCCGTGCGCGTGCACCAGATCCGCGTCCGCGCAGGCCGCCCGCAGCACGGCCACGGAGGTCGGGTCGCTGCTGCGCGGCACGTGCACGTGGTCCGCGCCGGCCCCGGTGAAGTCGTAGGCGCGATCCGCCTCGACAGGGGCGCACACCGTGACCCGCACGCCCCGCGCGACGAGCCCGAAGGTCAGGGAGCGCACATGCGCGCTGCTGCCGGCATTGCCGCCGCCCAGCACCTGCACGGTGCGCAGCGAGGACTGGCCGTGCGGTGCGTGGCTGCTCACGGGGGTCACGTGGCCGGGGCTCCTGGTTCGGGTCGGGCGGTCACGAGGAAACGTACAGAAGTGTCGAGCGGGGGGTGTACCGCGCGCTTCCTACGCGTGATGGGTTCTCTGCCAAGGATGCCAGGCCGTACGGGTGTTCCGTGCATGGCAGAGAACGGCGGAAGGGCGCGCACGGCGAGTCGGCGTCACTCACAAGAGTGACGCCACCTCTCAGGCGTCCGCCCGAGCCGTCGCCAGCAACTCCTCCGCGTGCGCCCGGGCCGTCTCGGAGTCCTCCTGCCCGGCGAGCATCCGGGACAGCTCCCGCACCCGCTCCTCGCCCTCCAGCACCTTCACACCGGAGCGCGTGACGGACCCGTCGTTGGTCTTCTCGACCAGCAGCTGCCGGTCGGCGAAGGCCGCGACCTGGGGCAGGTGGGTCACCACGACGACCTGCGCGGTCTTGGCGAGCCGCGCGAGGCGCCGCCCGATCTCGACCGCCGCCTTGCCGCCGACACCGGCGTCGACCTCGTCGAAGAGATACGTCGGCACGGGGTCGGTCCCCGCGAACACGACCTCCACGGCCAGCATCACGCGCGAGAGCTCACCGCCGGACGCGCCCTTGGCGATGGGCCGCGGTGGGGCGCCCGGGTGCGGGGCGAGCAGCAGTTCGACCTCGTCGACACCGGCCGGCCCGTAGGCGACCGGACGACCGCCGACCTCCACACCCTCCGGGTCCTCGGTCTGCCGGATGGCGAAGGACACCCGCGCGTGGGGCATCGCCAGCGACGCCAGCTCCGCCGTCACCGCCGCCGCGAACCTCTCCGCGGCCTCCGCTCGCGCGTCCGTCAACGCCTGCGCGAGCCCACCCAGTTCGGCCCTGAGCGCGTCCCGCTCGGCGGTCAGCTCGTCGATCCGCTCGTCGTCGCTGTCGAGTTCGGTCAGCCGCGCGGCGCTCCGCTCGGCCCAGGCCAGCACGGAGGCCACGTCCTCGCCGTACTTCCGCGTCAGCGCGGTGAGCGCGGCCCGCCGCTCCTCGACGGCGGACAGCCGCAGCGGATCGGCGTCCAGGTCGTCGGCGTACCCGGCCAGCTCCCCGGCCACATCGCCGAGCAGGATCCCGATCTCGCCGATCCGGTCGGCGAGCGCGGCGAGGGCGGGGTCGTGCGACCGTACGGCTTCCAGGGCCCGCTGAGCGCCGGCCACGAGGGTCGCCGCGTCGATCCCCTCAGGGTCCTCGGGATTGCCCGCGAGAGCGGCGTGAGCGGCCGTGGCGGCGGACGACAGCGCCTCGGCGTGCCCCAGCCGCTCGGCCTCCTCCGCCAGCTCGACGTCCTCCCCGGCCCGCGGCTCCACACCGGCGATCTCGTCGAGGCCGTAGCGCAGCATGTCGGCTTCCTGGGCCCGCTCACGCGCGCGTGTGACGATCTCGTCCAGCTCGACGGAGACGGCCCGCAGCCGCCGGTACGCCTCGGTGTACTTGGCGAGCGGCACGGCGACGGCGTCCCCCGCGTACCGGTCGAGGGCCTGCCGCTGCCGGGTCAGCTTGAGCAGCCCCTGCTGATCGGTCTGCCCATGGACGGCGACGAGCTCGTCTGCGAGCTCGGCCAGCACCCCCACGGGCACCGACCGCCCGCCCAGATGGGCCCGGGACCGTCCCTCGGCGGAAACGGTACGGCTGATCAGCAGCGCCCCGTCGTCGAGCTCCGCCCCGGCCTCCTCGGCCCGTACGACGACGGAGTCCCCGGCGGACACGGTGATCCGCCCCTCCACGACCGCCTTCTCGGCCCCGATCCGCACGAGCGCCGCGTCAGCCCGCCCGCCGAGCAGCAGCCCCAGGCTGGTGACCACCATGGTCTTGCCCGCACCCGTCTCACCGGTGACAGCGGTGAACCCGGGCGACAGCTCGACGACAGCGTCATCGATGACTCCGAGCGACCGTATCCGCATCTCTTCCAGCACGGTGAAGACCTTACGAGGTCGGGGCGACGAGATGCGAGGCCCCCTGTCACTCGGGCGAGTGGAGGTTTTTAGGGGCGCGGGGAACTGCGCGAGCAACCACGAACCATCCGCAGCCGCCCACGCTCCGCAACCAGCCCCCACGGTTGGCTAGTGCGGCGCCCCTCGCCACCCCGACACGGGCAACGCGAACTTCGCCACAAGCCGGTCAGTAAAGGACGCATGGTGCAGCCGAGCCAGCCGCACCGGCACAGCCCCCCGCCGCACCTCCACCCGAGCCCCGGGCGGCAGCTCGAACGTCCGCCGCCCGTCACACCACAGCACACCCGGCGGAATATGAGGCAACAACTCCACGGCCAGCACAGAGTTCGGCGAGGTGACCAACGGCTTCGCGAACAGCGCGTGCGCGGAGATCGGCACCATCAACAACGCCTCCACCTCGGGCCACACCACAGGCCCACCCGCGGAGAACGCGTACGCCGTGGACCCGGTGGGCGTGGACAGCACGATCCCGTCGCACCCGAACCCCGTCACCGGCCGCCCGTCGATCTCCAGCACGACCTCGAGGAGCTTCTCCGCGCCGGCCTTCTGCACCGCCGCCTCGTTCAGCGCCCAGTCGGTGTGGACGATGTCCCCGTTCCGGTGAACGACGACATCGACCGTCATCCGCTCCTCGACCTCGTACGCCTTGGTCACGACCCGGTCGACGACCTTGTCGAGATCGTCCCGCTCGGCCTCCGCGAGGAACCCGACGCTGCCCAGGTTGACGCCGAGCATCGGCACCCCGGACGCCCGGGCGAACTCGGCCCCCCGCAGCAGCGTCCCGTCACCGCCGAGCACGATCAGCAGCTCGCACCCTTCGAGGCACTGCGGAGTCGCCTCCTTGACGAGCTCCACCTCGGGCGGCAGCGGCAGGTCGGCGGCCTCGTACTCCAGGACGCGCACGCCGATGTCGGAGCGCAGCAGCCCCTTCACCACGAGCTCGGCACTGCGGATGGCGGCGGGCCGCCCCGTGTGGGCGAGCAGGAAAACAGTACGAGCTCGGTCAGGTGTCAACGCGGCCCCTCCGCCACTGCACGGTCAACATCGGCCGGGTCCAGGGCGGGCGCCCCGGCACGCAGCCACAGAAAGTATTCGACATTGCCCGAGGGTCCGGGCAACGGACTGGCCGTGACCCCGTTCACCCCGAGCCCGAGTTCCGCCGCCTTCTCGGCCACCCCCCGCACCGCCTCGGCCCGCAGCTGTGTACTGCGGACGACTCCCCCGCTGCCCAGCCGTTCCTTACCCACCTCGAACTGCGGCTTCACCATCATCACCAGATCGGCGTCCGGTTTCACGCACCGCACCAGGGCGGGCAGCACCAGGCCGAGCGGGATGAAGGACAGATCCCCCACGACAAGATCCACTGGTTCCCCATCGATCGCTTCGAGCGTCAACTCGCGTACGTTCGTACGGTCCTTGACGGTGACGCGTTCATCGCTCCGGAGAGACCACGCGAGTTGGCCGTACCCGACGTCGACGGCGACCACGTGCGCGGCCCCGGCCCGCAGCAGCACATCGGTGAAACCGCCGGTGGAGGCCCCGGCGTCCAGCGCCCGCCGCCCCTCGACCACGAGCCCCCGCGGCACGAACGCCTGAAGCGCCCCCGCAAGCTTGTGCCCACCCCGGGACACGTAGTCGGGATCGCCGTCGTCGCTCTGCACCACGATCGCGGCCGCGGTCTCCACCTGGGTGGCGGGCTTGGTCGCGACGGTCTTGCCGACGGTGACCCGCCCCGCCGCGATCAGCTGGCTGGCGTGCTCACGCGAGCGCGCGAGCTTCCGCCGGACCAGCTCCGCGTCCAGCCGACGGCGTGCGACTCCTGCCACGTTCGGTTCAGCTCCTAGTGCCATACGAGGGTGAGGGCGCCCTCTGGTCGTACGACGGCGAGGGCGCCGGAGGTCCGGGGCGCACGTCGAGCGCGGTGAGCGCGTCGCGCAGCCCCCGGTGCACATCCTCGTACACCTCGATGTGTCCGTCCGTGGCGAGGTGGTCGGCGTCCCCGAGCCGCTCCAGACCGGCGTCGACCTCGGCATTGCCGGTGGGGGTGCGGGGCACGTGCAGCGGGGCAGGGGCGGCCGGGTCGTGGTCGGGTTCGACCGCGACCTCCTGTGCGGGCTCTGGAACCTCGTCGCTCATGCCCAGACGCTACCTCGAACAGCTGGGGTACCGTCGATCGCGATGGCCACGATCGAGGAGTGCCGCGCCGCACTCGAGAAGCTCTCCGACACCATGCAGCACGCCGAGGGGGACGTCGCCACGGCGGCGGCCATGGACCGCTCGGTGAGCTGCCGTATCACCGATCTCGACGTCACCTTCGTCGGCCGCATGACGGGCGGCCGGATCGTGGTGCACGACACCCTTCAGGGCCCTCCGAAGGAGAAGGCCCAGATCAGGCTGACCATGTCCGGCGACGACCTGGTGGCCCTGGTGAACGGCGAGCTGAACTTCGCCAAGGCCTGGGGCTCGGGCCGGGTCAAGCTGGAGGCGGGCCTCAGGGACCTGTTCCAGCTCAGGAAGCTTCTGTAGCGCCCACTGCCCCGCGGTCGGCCGCCACGCGCACGCGTGCCTTCCGCGCGGCCGGCACCACCAGCGGTGTCCCCGTCTCCGGGTCGTCGATGACCTGGCAGCGCAGCCCGAAGACCTCCTCGACCAGCTCGGCCGTGACGATGTCGTTCGGGGCGCCCTCGGCGATGATCTCCCCGCCCTTGAGCGCGATCAGGTGCGTCGCGTACCGGGCCGCGTGATTGAGGTCGTGCAGGACGGCGACCAGGGTGCGCCCCTGCTCCTCGTGCAGCTCGGCGCAGAGGTCGAGCACGTCGATCTGGTGCTGGATGTCGAGGTAGGTGGTCGGCTCGTCCAGGAGCAGCAGCGGGGTCTGCTGGGCGAGGGCCATCGCGATCCACACGCGCTGCCGCTGACCGCCGGACAGCTCGTCGACGTACCGCTCGGCGAGCTCGGCGACCCCGGTCTGCCGCATGGACTCCTGGACGACCCGCTCGTCCTCGGTGGACCACTGGCGCAGGATGCCCTGGTGCGGGTAGCGGCCGCGGCCGACCAGGTCGGCGACGGTGATCCCGTCGGGTGCGATCGAGGACTGCGGCAGCAGGCCGAGCGTCCGGGCGACCTTCTTCGCGGGCATCGACTGGATGACCTGCCCGTCGAGCAGCACCTTGCCCTGGCTGGGCTTGAGCATCCGCGCCAGGGCCCGCAGGAGCGTGGACTTGCCGCACGCGTTGGGGCCGACGATCACCGTGAAGGAGTTGTCGGGTATCTCCACCGACAGCTGCTCGGCGATGACCCGCTGGTCGTAGGCGAGGGTGACGGTGTCGGCGGACAGGCGGTTCACGGTGCTCCTTGGGTTGGTCAGTCCGCTGATGGTCCGGGTGCTCATATGCGGCCCGCCCTGCGCTCGGTGACCAGCAGCCACAGCAGATAGACACCGCCGAGGACTCCGGTGACCACGCCCACGGGCAGCTGGTCGGCGCCGAAGACCTTCTGGGAGATCCAGTCGGCGGTGACCAGGAGGGTGGCGCCCATGCACAGGGACGGCAGCAGGTTGGGGCCGGGCGAGCGGGTGAGACGGCGGGCCAGCTGCGGGGCGGTGAGCGCGACGAAGCTGACCGGCCCGGCGGCCGCGGTGGCGGCGGCGGTGAGCAGGACGGCGGCGACGAGCAGCAGCAGCCGTACGCGCTCGACGCGCACGCCCAAGGCGTTGGAGACGTCGTCGCCCATCTCCATCATCCTGAGGCCGCGTCCGTTGACGAGGACGAGCGGGACGAGGACGGCGCACAGCCACAGCAGGGGCCACACCTGCGTCCAGTCCCGGCCGCTGAGCGAGCCGGTCATCCAGACGACGGCCTGCGAGGCCTCGGTGAGCGTGGACCTGGTGAGCAGGTAGCCGTTGACGGCCGTGACGATCGCGGAGATGCCGATGCCGACCAGGACCAGCCGGTATCCGTGCACGCCCTGCTTCCAGGCGAGCAGATAGATGGCCAGCCCGGTGACCAGTCCGCCCACGAGGGCACCCGTGGTGATCTGGGCGGCGCTCCCGGAGAACAACACGATCATGGTGAGCGCCCCGGCCGTGGCGCCCTGGGAGAGCCCGAGCACGTCAGGACTGCCCAGCGGATTGCGGGAGATGGCCTGGAACAGCGCCCCGCCGAGCCCGAGCGAGGCCCCGACCAGGAGCCCGACGAGGACCCTGGGCAGCCGCAGCTCGTTGACTATGAACTCCTGCCCCGCGGTGCCGTTCCCGAACAGCGTCCTGAGCACGTCCCCGGCCGGGATCGGGAAGTCGCCGGTGCCGATGAGCACGACACTCGCGAGCAGCGCGGTGAGCAGGATCAGGGCGACGACGACGGTGGCCCGGACGTCGAGCCGGACCGAGAGCCCGCCGGGGGTCCTGAGGGCACGGTTGGTCCTCACAGCTGCGCCGTCCTCCGCCGTCGTACGAGAAAGATGAAGACCGGGCCGCCGATGAGCGCGGTGACGATCCCGACCTGGAGCTCCGCGGGCCGGACGACGACCCGCCCGATGACGTCGGAGCCGAGGAGCAGCACGGGCGACAGGATGGTCGCGTACGGCAGGATCCAGCGCAGGTCCGGGCCGGTGAACGAGCGCACGACGTGCGGGACCATCAGACCGACGAACACGATCGGACCGCAGGCGGCGGTCGCGGCCCCGCACAGCACGGTCGCGGAGAGCATGGCCAGCGCCCGGGTGCGGTTGAGGTTGGCGCCGAGGGCCTTGGCGGTGTCGTCGCCCATCTCCATCGCGTTCAGCGGGCGGGCCAGCGCGAGGGCGAGGAGGGAGCCGACCGCGAGGAACGGCAGCACCTGCCAGATGGTCGAGTTGCTCGCCGAGGACAGCGAACCGACCGTCCAGAAGCGCATCTTGTTGAGCGCCTGGTCGTCGGTGATCATCACGGCCTGGAGATAGCCGTACAGGGCCGCGCTGATCGCCGTACCGGCCAGGGCGAGCCGTACCGGGGTGGCGCCCCTGCTGCCGCCGAGGAACCAGACCAGCGCGCCCACCGCGGCGGCACCGACGAAGGCGAACCACACATAGCCGCTGAGCGAGGTGACGCCGAAGAAGGTGATCGCGGTGACGACGGCCGCGGACGCGCCGGCGTTGATGCCGAGCAGCCCGGGGTCGGCGAGCGGATTGCGGGTGAGCGCCTGGAGAACCGCCCCGGACAGACCGAGCGCGGCTCCGGCGAGCAGCCCGAGGATCGTCCGCGACAGCCGGTCGGCCACCACGACGTCCCCGTAGGTCCCGGTGTCGTGGAAGAGACCGTGCCAGACCTGACCGACGGACAGCCCCTTCGCACCGATCGCGATGCTCGCCACCGCGACGGCCACCAGGACGGCCAGGGACACGAAGAGCCCAAGGACTCGTATCGCCCGGCGGGTTGGGGGCGCGGGGGCGGTCTCCGCGCGCTGTTCGGGAGGACTGTCGACCAACACGTAGTTAGGTTAGCCTACCCTGCCAACGCGCCACGATCCCGAGGTCGGCACACACCTGGGGCACCCACGAGATCAGCACACGCCCGGGGCGAGGTCGGCATAGACTCCGCAGCGCCCCCGGCCTCTCACCAGGAACCCCCGCCGCCCCTACGGCTCACAACCCCAGCCTGGCCAGCGCCTTCCCCGAGTCCAGCTCGCACACACCCTCTCCGGCCGCGGTCCAGGCCGCCGCACACAGCGCCCGCAGACCGTCCAGCACCTCCCCGTCACCGTCGATTTCCAGCCGCTCCTTCCCGGCCTTCGCCGTCCACCCCCCGCACCGGAAACCGTCTCCCGCCTCGGTGACCTCGGGCTGCCCGGTGAGCATCCCCCGCAGATCCGCGTCCACATAGGTCGGCCGGTGCTGCGGCGGCGCGGCCAGCAGCTGGGCGCCGTCGGTGACACCGGTGAGGACGAGCAGCGAGTCCACCTCGCCGTTGAACGCCCCCTCGATGTCGGTGTCCAGACGGTCCCCGACCACCAACGGCCGCTCGGCGCCGGTCCGCAGAATCGTCTCCCGGTGCATCGGCGGCAACGGCTTGCCCGCGACCTGCGGCTCGGCCCCGGTCGCGATCCGCACGACCTCCACCGCGGCGCCGTTGCCCGGCGCGATCCCGCGCCCGCTCGGAATCGTCAGGTCGGTGTTGGACGCGAACCACGGCACCCCGCGCGCGACGGCGTAACTGGCCTCCGCGAACCGTCCCCAGGGCAGATCAGGACCGCCGAAGCCCTGCACCACGGCCGCCGGATCGTCGTCCGCCGACTCCACGGGCTCCAGCCCCCGCTCCCGCAGCGCCACCCGCAGCCCCTCGCCACCGATGACGAGCACCCGCGCCCCGGCCGGCACCTGCTCACTGATCAGCCGCGCGACCGCCTGCGCGGAGGTGATCACGTCATCGGCCCCCGTCGGTATCCCCAACTCGGTGAGATGCTCGGCCACGGTGTCGGGCGTACGCAGCGCGTTGTTGGTGACATAGGCGAGGTGCATCCCGCCCTCACGCGCGGTGGCGAGCGACTCGACGGCGTGCGCGATCGCGTTCCCGCCCGCGTACACCACCCCGTCGAGATCGAGCAGCGCGGTGTCGTACGCCTCGCTCAGGGCCCGTGCACTGCCCTCGGGCTTCGTCCTCACGCGCTGGCTCATTCCGCATCGCTCCCAGTTCGACGGCTTTCCCCCGATCATCCCCCATGCCACTGACACCCGTACGATGCCGGGATGAACACAGCAGGTCACCCGGAAGCAACGGCGCGCCGAGGCCTGGAACTCACCCCGTTCCGAGGCCTGCGCTACGACCCCGACCGGGTCGGCAGCCTCGCCGCCGTCACCTCCCCGCCGTACGACGTCGTGGTCCGCCCCGACGGCCTGCACCAGCTCCAGTCGAACGACCCGTACAACATCGTCCGGCTGATCCTCCCGCAGGCGACCACCCCGGCCGAGCGCAACGCACAGGCGGCCCGCACCCTGCGCGGCTGGCTGTCCGAGGGCATCCTGGCCGCCGACCCCGAACCCGGCCTGTACGTCTACGAACAGCACGACGGCGGCGGCCTCCTCCAGCGCGGGATCATAGGAACCCTGCGTCTGTCGGAGCCCTCGGAGGGTGTGGTCCTGCCACACGAGGACGTCATGCCCCATGTGGTCGCCGACCGCGCGGCCCTGATGCGCGCCACCTCGGCGAACCTGGAGCCCCTGCTCCTGACCTACCGCGGCAACGGCTCGCAGTCCGACACCACAGCCGTGATCGAGCGCACGGCCGAACAGCCCCCGCTCCTCGCCACCACCACCGAGGACGGCTTCAGCCACCGCCTGTGGTCGATCACCGACCCGGCGGACGTGGCCCGCATCCAGTCGGACCTGGCCCGGCACCAGGCCCTCATCGCCGACGGCCACCACCGCTGGGCGACCTACCGCCGTCTACGCGCGGAGCACCCCTCCCCCAGCCCCTGGGACCACGGCCTGGTCCTGCTGGTCGACACGGCCCGCTACCCCCTCCGCGTCCGCGCCATCCACCGCCTCCTGCACGGCGTCCCGGTGGCACAGGCCCTGGCGCCCCTGGAGGGCCTCTTCCGTGTCAGCCGCCTCGACGTCGGACTGACGGAGGCCCTCGACACGCTCGCCGACGCGGCCTGCGCGGGCAACGCCTTCCTCCTCGCCGGCGACGGCGCCTTCCACCTCGTGGACCGCCCGTCCCCGGACCTCCTGGCCCGCACGGTCCCCGCGGACCACCCCACGGCCTGGCGCACCCTGGACGCGACGGTCCTGCACGCCACCCTCCTCGCCCACGTCTGGCACGTCCCCGAGGACGACCCCACCCGCATCGCCTACATCCACGACACGGCCGCCACGGTCGAGAAGGCGGAACGCGACGGCGGCACAGCGGTCCTCATGCACCCGGTCCGCGAGGAGGTCGTCCGCGACCTCGCCCGCCAGGGCGTCACCATGCCCCGCAAATCGACGTCCTTCGGCCCGAAGCCGGCCTCGGGCCTGGTCCTCCGCGCACTGGACGTCTGACCCGCACGACGTCCGACACGAACAAGGGGCGGGATCCCGGGATCCCGCCCCTTGTCTCATCTCTCATCGAACCGCGCGTGCGTCAGTCCTTGAGGTCGCCCTCTTCGCCTTCGACATCGTCCTCCACGACCTTCTCAGCGCCCTCGTCTTCGCTCTCGTCCTCGTCCTCGAAGGCGTCGACGAACTCGACCCCGTCCAGCTCGGCCAGCCGGTCTGAGGCGTCCGTGCTGCCGTCCTTGTCGGACTCCACGGCCTTGGCGAACCACTCCCGCGCCTCGTCCTCCCGACCGGCGGCGAGCAGCGCGTCGGCGTACGCGTACCGCAGTCGAGCGGTCCACGGCTGCACGGAGTTGGAGGCCAGCTCGGGGCTCTGGAGCGTGACGATGGCCGCGTCCAGCTGCCCCATGTCACGCCGGGCACCGGCGGCGACGAGCCGCATCTCGACTTGCCCAGCCTTGTCGAGCTTGTGCACCTCGGGCGCCCCGGCCATGTCCAGCGCCTTCTCCGGCCGCCCGAGCCCACGCTCGCAGTCGGCCATGACGGGCCACAACTCCACGTTCCCGGTCATCCGCCGCGCGGCCCGGAACTCGGCGAGCGCCTCGCTGTACTTCTGGTTGGCGTACGCCGCGAACCCGGCAGCCTCGCGTACGGCGGCGACACGCGACGCCAGCCGCAGGGCAACCTTGGAGTAGCCGTAGGCCCCCTCGGGGTCCTCGTCGATGAGCCGGGCGACCATCACCAGGTTCTTGGCGACATCCTCCGCGAGCCCCTTCGGCAGACTCTGCAACTCCTGCCGTACGTCCTTGTCGATCTCCTCGCCCGTGACGTCCTCGGGGATCGGCAGCCGCTTGATCGGCTCGCGGTCCCGGTCGCGCTCCTCACGGAA
The DNA here is from genome assembly GCF_042669125.1 of Streptomyces sp. NPDC057253. Lineage (NCBI taxonomy): Bacteria > Bacillati > Actinomycetota > Actinomycetes > Kitasatosporales > Streptomycetaceae > Streptomyces > Streptomyces sp. NPDC057253. Next base: position 38,583 of record NZ_JBHUXV010000088.1, read on the forward strand.
GCGCCCACCGCCCCGCCGGTCGTCGCCACCACGCCGGTCGTCCCGCCCACGGAACCCACCGGGCCGCCCGCCACGGTCGTCCCGACGGGGGCCGGCACCGGGGCCGCCACCACGCCCACCGCGGTCGTCCCTGCGGTCGTCACGCCGGTCATCGCGCCGGAAGCCACCACGGGTGTCGCCACCACGGCTGTCGTCACGCCGGCCGTAGCCGCCGCCACCGCGGTTGTCATCACGACGGAAGCCACCGCGGTCACCACGGTTGTCGTCCCGCCGGAAACCGCCGCGCTCGGCGCCACGGTTGTCGTCCCGCCGGTCGTTGTCCCGACGGAAACCACTACGGTCCCCACGGTCGTCACCCCGACGATCATCGCGGCGGTCGTCCCGTCGATCGTCGCGGCGGTCGTAGCTGCCGCGGTTGTCGTCCCGACGGAAGCCACCGCGATCGCCACGATCGCCGCGGTCGTCACGACGGAAGCCACGGTCCCGGTCATCGCCACGGGGCGCACGGTCGCGGTCGTCACGCCGACCGTAACCACCGCCACCGCCGCGGTTGTCGTCACGCCGGTCGTTGTCCCGACGGAAGCCACCCCGGTCGCCACCACGGTCATCGCGACGATCGTCACGGCGCCCGTATCCACCGCCGCGGTTGTCGTCGCGGCGCTCTACACGCTCGCCCCGGTCACCGCGGTCATCACGGCGGAAGGCAGGCCGGTCACCGTCACGCCGGAACCCGCGGTCACGGTCGTCGCGGCGAGGTCCGGCCGGCCGGTCATCACGACGGAACGCGGGGCGAGGCCCACGGTCGCCGTCACGACGGTCGTCGCGCCGGTCGTCACGGCGCCCGTACCCACCGCCGCCGTAACCGCCACTGCTGCCACCACGGTTGTCGTCCCGGCGGAAGCCACCGCGGTCCCCACGGTCACCGCGGTAGTCATCGCGACGGTCGTCCCGGCGGGCATAGCCACCGCCGCCGCCGCGGTTGCCACCGCGGTCATTGCCTCCGCGGTCGTCGCGGCGGTCGTTGTCGCGGCGGAAGCCGCCACGGTCGCCTCGGTAGCCGCGATCGCCACGGTCACCACTGTCCCGTCGCCGCTGGTCGCGCTCCGGTCGGTCGTCGGGAGAG
>NZ_JBHUXV010000089.1:0-39271 GCF_042669125.1 Streptomyces sp. NPDC057253
GTCGGGGCGCTGACGTCGGCGGCGCGGCAGGCCGTCTGAGCCACGGCAGGCCGTGTGAGCCACGGCAGGCCGTGTGAGCCACGGCAGGCCGTGTGAGCCACGGCAGGCCGTGTGAGCCACGGCAGGCCGTGTGAACTACGGCTGGCCGTGTGAGCTAGGCGGACCCCAGCTTGCGGAAGTCCCAGGACACGATCTTCTCCGGGGTCAGCCGTATCCAGGCGTGCCGGCCGTCGTGCGGCATCTCCTCCAGGTGGAAGTTCTTGCGGGCGAACAGGGTCTCGGGCACGTCGAGTTCGGCCCGCAGCTCGCCGGTGCGCGGGGCCTCGCCCACGAAGTCCACGGTCCCGGACAGCTCGACGCCGCGCAGTTCGTCGTACTCCTCACCCGTGTCGACCACGATCGCGACCCGTGGATCGCGGCGCAGATCGGTCCAGCGCTTGCTGCGCACGACCGAGTACAGCCACATCGAGGTGCCGTCCCAGGCGAACCACAGGGTGCTCACGTGCGGGGCGCCGCCGGCCGAGACCGTGGCGACCCGGCAGGTGCGCTGGCTGGTGAGGAACTCGTCCAGCTCACCCGGCGTCATCATGATCTTCCGGCCCCGGCGCTGAGTGACGGTCATGCGTCCCCCTCTTTCTCTCACGTCGTGCCAGAGGAGATCCTCTGACATCACGTCAGAAAAGGATGGGGCGTCTTCCGTCGCCACGCAATGGTGGCTACTGTCACCGCTCCGGCCACCCGCGACAAGGGGGAACCGTGCCCTCGTACGAACAACTCGGCGAGCTCCTCGCTCCCGGCAGCACCGTCCTGCTGACCGTCGAGTGTCAGCAGGGCGTCGTCGGAGCGGACAGCGCGCTGCCGGAACTCGCCCGCGAGGCAAGGAAGTCGGGCGCGCTCGCCAACGTCGCCCGGCTCGTCGCCGCCGCCCACGAGAGCGGGGTGCAGGTGATCCACGCCATCGCCGAACGCCGCCCGGACGGGCGCGGCGCCAACCGCAACGCCCGCCTCTTCCGCGCCGCCGAACGCCTGCCCGTCCAGCAGCTGTCCGGGACCACCGCGGTACGGGTGGCGGCCCCGATCGAGGTGAGCGAGGAGGACTTCGTCGTACGGCGGCTGCACGGGCTGTCGCCGATCCAGGGCACCGAGGTCGACGCGCTGCTGCGCAACCTCGGCTGCCGCACCCTGGTGGTGACCGGGGTGTCCGCCAACGTGGCCGTACCGAACGCCGTCTTCGACGCGGTGAACCGCGGCTACACGGTCGTCGTCCCGAGCGACGCCATCGCGGGGGTGCCCTCCGACTACACCCCCGTGATGATCCGCCACACCCTCGCGCTGGTCGCCACGGTCGCGACCACCGACGAGGTGCTGGGCGGATTCCGGCGGCACCGGCGGACCGGGGTCAGGCCAGAGTGATCGAGTCCCCGCTCACGGTGATCTGCGCGGCGGGCAGCGGCTGGGTGGCGGGCCCCTTCTTGACGCTGCCGTCCTCGACCGAGAACTCGCTGTTGTGACAGGGACACAGGATGACCCCGTTGGCCACGCTGCCCACCGCGCAGCCCTGGTGGGTGCACTTGGACGAGAAGGCCTTGAAGGTGCCCGCCGTCGGCTGGGTGACGACCACGCCCTTGTCCTTGAAGATCGTGCCGCCGCCCTCGGGGATGTCGCTGGTCTTCGCCAGGGCGGTGCCGCCGGAGCCGGACGAGGCGCCGCTGTCGGAGCTCGACCCGCCACCGCTCGCGTTCGCGTCGGCCTGGCTCGTGGACGAGCCCGAGGAGTCGCTGTCCGATCCGCACGCGGTCAGCGCGACGGCGAGCCCCGCCGCGCCCACCGCCGCCACGACGGTACGGCGGGCAGGTGCCGGAACGGATTGAGGCAGTTCGCTGGTCATGCTGAACGTCCTTCCAGTGCGGAATTCGTGGAACTGTCCAGTGGTACGGCCGCTCGCCGTCCGCTGTTCAGACGATGTCGAGATCTAAACGTGTTCGAGATCAGAAGCCCATAAGCGGGAGCTGTCGCTTCGCTGTCGGCCAGTAACCTGGGGCGATGCTCAAGGAAGCCATCGCGACCCGCTTCATCACGCCCCTGCGTGAGGGCGGCTCGCTGCCGGGTCTCGTCGAGGCCGACGACCGCGGGACGTACGTCATCAAGTTCACCGGCGCGGGCCAGGGCCGTAAGACGCTGGTCGCCGAAGTCGTGGCCGGGGAGCTCGCGCGGCGGCTCGGCTTCCGGGTGCCGCGGCTGCTGACCCTCGACCTCGACCCCGACCTGGGGCTCGGCGAACCCGACGAGCGGGTGCAGGAGCTGCTGCGGTCCAGCGGCGGCACCAACCTCGGCATGGACTTCCTCTCCGGCGCCCTCGGCTTCGATCCGCTCGCCTTCTCGGTCGGCCCCGAGGAGGCCGGCCGGATCCTCTGGTTCGACGCCCTGGTCAACAACGTCGACCGCTCCTGGCGCAACCCCAACCTGCTGTGGTGGCGGGGCGAGGTGTGGCTCATCGACCACGGCGCGACCATGATCTGGCAGCACAACTGGCCCGGCGCCGAGAAGTCCGCCGCGCGTCCCTACGACGCCTCGGACCACGTCCTGAGGCCCTTCGCACCGGATGTCGCCGGGGCCGCCGCCGCACTCGCCCCCCAGGTCACCGAGGAACTGCTCGCCGAGGTCACCGCCGAGATCCCGGACGCCTGGCTGGCGGACGAGCCCGGCTTCGACACCCCGGACGACCTGCGACGGGCCTACGCCCGGCCACTGCTCCTGCGGGCCGCGGCCGTCCACGAACGCATCACGGGAATCGAGGGGGACAAGTGAGCGAGCGCCACATCCACATGGCCGGAAGTGTGGTCGAACGCCATGTCATCAAGGGCGGGAAGGCCAGTGAGCGGGACGTCTTCGAGTACGCCCTGCTCAGGGTCGTACCCCGCGTCGAACGCGGCGAGTGCGTCAACGCGGGCGTGCTCGTCTACTGCCGGGCGAAGGCGTACGTCGGGGTGCGCACCCACCTCGACGAGGACCGGCTGCGCGCGCTCGACCCCGGGGCGGACGTGGCCGGCATCCGGGCCGCCCTCGGAGCCGTCGAAGCGGTCTGCGCGGGTGGCGAGGCGGCCGGGCCGGCCGCGCGCGACGACTCCGGGCGCCGCTTCCGGTGGCTCGTCGCACCCCGTTCCACGGTCGTCCAGCCCGGCCCCGTGCACACCGGACTCACCCTGGATCCGGCGGCCGAGGCGGAGCGCCTGCTCGACCTGCTGGTGAGGTAATGGATCACACCCCGCCCGTGGGACGTTGACACCGCGTGCCAGGGCTTCTAGCGTCACGTCTGCCGAAGGTACTAAGCGGTCGCTCACTGACCTGATCGGGCCGAACTTTCTCAAGGGCGAGGAGAAACACCCATGTCCACCACTGAGCAGCGGGTAGCCGTCGTCACCGGTGCCGCGCGCGGCATCGGCGCCGCCACGGCCGTACGGCTGGCGGCCGAGGGGCGCGCGGTCGCCGTCATCGACCTCGACGAGGCCGCTTGCAAGGACACCGTCGAGAAGATCACCGCGGCCGGCGGCAAGGCGATCGCCGTCGGCGCCGACGTCTCCGACGAGGCCCAGGTCGAGGCGGCCGTCGCGCGGGTCGTCGCCGAACTCGGCGCCCCGACGATCCTCGTCAACAACGCGGGCGTGCTCCGCGACAACCTGCTGTTCAAGATGAGCGTCTCGGACTGGGACACCGTCCTCAACGTCCATCTGCGCGGCTCCTTCCTGATGACGAAGGCCGTTCAGAAGCACATGGTCGACGCCGGCTTCGGCCGGGTGGTCAACCTGTCCTCCTCCTCGGCGCTCGGCAACCGCGGCCAGGCCAACTACTCCGCCGCCAAGGCCGGTCTCCAGGGCTTCACCAAGACCCTCGCCATCGAGCTCGGCAAGTTCGGCATCACCGCCAACGCGGTCGCCCCCGGCTTCATCGCCACCGACATGACCGCCGCCACCGCCGCGCGCGTCGGCATGGGCTTCGAGGAGTTCAAGGCCGCGGCCGCCACCCAGATCCCGGTCGCGCGCGTGGGCGAGCCCGACGACATCGCCAACGCCATCGCCTTCTTCACCGGCGAGGCCGCCGGGTTCGTATCCGGCCAGGTGCTGTACGTCGCCGGCGGACCGCTCGACTAGGGAAACGGAACCATGACTTCGCAACTCCCCGAGCCTTCGGGCAAGGTCGCGCTCATCACGGGCGCCAGCCGCGGTATCGGCTACGGCGTCGCCGAGGCGCTCGTCGCGCGCGGCGACCGGGTGGTCATCACCGGCCGCAACGAGGACGCCCTCAAGGAGGCCGTCGACCGGCTCGGCGCCGACCGGGCCATCGGTGTGGCCGGCAAGGCGCACGACCTGGGCCACCAGACCGAGGCCGTCGAGCGTGCCATGGACGCCTTCGGCCGGGTCGACTTCCTGATCAACAACGCCGGTACCAACCCGGTGTTCGGGCCGATCGCCGACCTCGACCTCGATGTCGCGCGCAAGGTCTTCGAGACCAACGTGATCTCCGCGCTCGGCTTCGCCCAGAAGACCTGGCACGCCTGGCAGAAGGACAACGGCGGCGCGATCGTCAACATCGCCTCCGTCGCGGGCATCGCGCCCTCGCCCTTCATCGCCGCGTACGGCGTCAGCAAGGCCGCGCTGATCAACCTCACCCAGCAGCTCGCCCACGAGTTCGCCCCGGGTGTCCGGGTCAACGCGATCGCCCCGGCCGTCGTGAAGACCAAGTTCGCCTCCGCCCTGTACGAGGGCCGCGAGGCCGAGGCCGCCGCGGCCTACCCGCTGGCCAGGCTCGGCGTGCCCTCCGACATCGGCGGCGCCGCGGCCTTCCTCACCTCGTCGCAGTCCGACTGGGTCACCGGCCAGACGCTCGTCGTCGACGGCGGCATCTTCCTCAACGCCGGCGTGGGCTGATCCTCGTTTCCCCGGCACGGGCGTCCGTTGACAGCTACGGCGCCCGTGTCGAGGCACAAAAGCCGCACAGGGGTATCACAGGGTCATCACCGATGAGATGATCAAACCGCCTGTGGACGAACCGGTTGAGTGTGCGTGGCCCTGCGGTATGTTTTGCCGACTCTCGGCACGGCATTTCGAGGAGCGAGCGCGTGTTCATGCGGAACCGATACCTGCCGCCTTTCGCGGCCCTCGTGTCCCTTTCCACGGTGGCCGGATGCGGTGTGTTCTCCTCGGACTCCTCCGACGACGGCAAGGCGATCGTCGTGGGAACCACCAGCGCCCCGGCCACGCTGGACCCGGCGGCCTCCTGGGACAACTCCTGGGAGCTGTTCCGCAACGTCTACCAGACGCTCCTGAACTACTCGCCCGGCGGTTCCGACCCCGAGCCCGACGCCGCCGAGCACTGCGAGTTCACCGACTCCTCGAGCACCGTGTACAGCTGCACGCTGCGCGACGGGCTGAAGTTCTCCAACGGGCACACGCTGGACGCCAAGGCCGTCAAGTACTCGATCGACCGGATCAAGAAGATCAACGTCAACGGCGGCCCCGCGGGCCTGCTGGGCACGCTGTCCCGGGTGCAGGTCAAGGGCGACCGCGAGATCGTCTTCCACCTCAGCCAGCCCGACGCCACCTTCCCGCTGGTGCTCACCACGCCCGCCATGTCGATCGTGGACCCCGAGGAGTACTCCGCGACCTCGATCCGCAAGGACGGGAAGATCAGCGGCTCCGGGCCCTACAGCCTCGACTCCTACCAGGAGGGCGAGAAGGCCGAGCTCGTCCGCAACGGCAACTACAAGGGCATAGCGGACCTCAAGAACAACGCCGTCACGATCCGCTACTTCCCGCGGTCCGACGAGATGGTCAAGGCCCTCAAGGACAAGGAGATCTCGGTCGTCTACCGCGGGCTCGGCGCCTCCGACACCCTGGACATCGAGGTCAACCAGCAGAAGGAGGGGCTCCAGCTCATCGAGAACCCCACCACCGAGATCAGCTACCTGGTGTTCAACCCCAAGGACCCGTGGTCCGCCAAGCCGGCCGTCCGCAAGGCCGTCGCCCAGATCGTCGACCGTCCGGCGCTCGTGCACTACGTCTACAAGGACACCGTCGAACCGCTGTACTCGATGGTCCCGGCCGGGCTGACCGGCCACACCACCAGCTTCTTCGACGACTTCGGGGACCCCAGCGTGCCCAAGGCCAAGAAGCTGCTCAAGGACGCGGGGATCACCGAGCGCGTCCCGCTGACCCTCTGGTACACCAGCGACCGCTACGGCTCGACGACCAAGCCGGCCTTCGAGGAGCTGAAGAAGCAGCTGGAGGCCTCCGGCCTGTTCACCATCACCCTCAAGAGCCGTCCGTGGAAGACCTACGTCGAGGGCTACCAGAAGGGTGAGTACCCGGTGTTCGGGCGCGGCTGGTTCCCCGACTTCCACGACGCCGACAACTTCATCGCGCCCTTCGTGGGCAAGCAGAACGCCCTCGGCACGCCGTACGACGCCCCCTTGATCACCGGCAAGCTGCTGCCGCAGTCCCGCGCGGAGAGCGACCGCGGGGCCGTGGGGCCGCAGATCGAGGAGGCCCAGCAGGTCTTCGTGGACGACGCACGGCTGGTGCCGCTGTGGCAGGGCAAGCAGTACGTGGCCGCGAACGAGGAGATCGCCGGGCTGGAGAAGGTCATCGATCCGGCGACCATGATGACGATGTGGGAGCTGTACTGGAAGACCAGCTGGTAGGTCCTGGATTCCGGGATGGGCGGCGGCGATTGTCAGTGGGCGGCTGTAGGTTCTGAAGCCTGCAAGTGACCGCACATCGTGAGGAATTGACGTGACCGACATCGCCATGCTGCCCGAGTCCTGGCGCGGGGTTCTGGGTGACGAGCTCCAGCAGCCGTACTTCAAGGAGCTGACGGAGTTCGTCGAGGACGAGCGGGCGAAGGGTCCCGTCTACCCGCCGCGCGAGGAGGTCTTCGCCGCGCTGGACGCGACGCCCTACGACCAGGTGAAGGTCCTGATCCTCGGCCAGGACCCGTACCACGGCGAGGGCCAGGGCCACGGGCTGTGCTTCTCGGTCCGCCCCGGCGTGAAGACCCCGCCCTCCCTGCGGAACATCTACAAGGAGATGAAGGAGGAACTGGGCCTGGAGATCCCGGACAACGGCTACCTCATGCCGTGGGCCCAGCAGGGCGTGCTGCTGCTCAACGCGGTGCTCACGGTCCGGTCCGGTGAGGCCAACTCCCACAAGGGCAAGGGCTGGGAGAAGTTCACCGACGCGGTGATCCGTGCGGTGGCCTCGCGGCCCGATCCGGCGGTCTTCGTGCTGTGGGGCAACTACGCGCAGAAGAAACTCCCCCTCATCGACGAGAGCCGCCACGTGGTGGTCAAGGGCGCGCACCCCTCCCCGCTGTCGGCGAAGAAGTTCTTCGGCTCCCGCCCGTTCACCCAGATCAACGAGGCGGTCGCCGCACAGGGCCACGAGCCGATCGACTGGACGATCCCGAACCTGGGCTGACGGCTGCCGCCGGGCCGGCGCGACGGGGGGCCGGCCCGGTTCGTTCTGAAGTGACCGCGGTGGGAGACAAGGTCCGGCTGGGGCGAGCGGCGGCTGGTGGGGTGGCCCAGCGGGGGCGAGCTGTGATGCCCGACCTGTGGCTGCGTGATCGGAGTCCCTGCCGGGTGCGGCCGAGCCCGGGGCGCCGGTGATCGGCGGCGCCGCAGATGGGCGTAACTGAGCACGCGCCGCCGACGTGGAGCCTCCGGCAGGCCCTAGCGTCGAGCGGGACAGTGACGCAGTCGACCGAGGCCGGAGGACGCTTTGACGGAGCGACAGGAGCAGGCGGTGCCGGATGCCGTGATGACGCGGATCGGGCAGGTCGTCATGCTGTGTCACGCGGGGGACCGTGAGGAGGCCCGGCACCGCTTCCTGGCCCTGTGGGCGGAGCTCGGCGAGGACGGCGACCCGCTGCACCGCTGCACGCTCGCGCACTACATGGCCGACGCCCAGGACGACCCCTGCGACGAGCTCGCCTGGGATCTCAGGGCGCTGACGGCCGCCGAGGAGCTCACCGACGACCGGTTCACCCGTCACCAGGGCGCGCTCGCCGTGCGCGCCCTGTATCCCTCGCTGCATCTGAACCTCGCCGCGGACTACGTGCGCCTCGGCCGTACCGACGCCGCCCGCTCGCATGTGCGCCGGGCCCGCAGAGCCTCGGCCGAGCTCGGGGAGGACAGCTACAGCGACGGGGTGCGGGCCGAGATCAGCAGACTGGAGCTGCGGCTCGGTGACGGGGGAGCGGCCGGTGACGGGGGCTGGGGGCCGCCCCGACAGCGGCCCTGACACACCGGTGGCCGTACATTCCGCAGCCTGACCGCGGCCCGATCCCTCACCGCCCGTACGTCTGGTCGCAGATGACCGACTCGGCGCTGCCCTCCTGCCAGCGCCCGTACTTCCGGCCCAGCGCGCAGACGTCCTTCTGGCTCTTGGGGACCGACTTGGGGATCGACCTGGCCACGTCCGGGATCTCGACGCGCGGCTGCCGGGGCTGACGTACGTCCTGATGACGCCGCTCGGGAGGCGCCGGGTGCACGGGATGGTCCGGACGGGCGGGTTCCGGCTGACGGGGCTCCGGGCGGGCGGGAGCCCCCACGGTCCCCGGGGTGCTGCGCGGTGCCGTCCCGCCCGGCTTCGCCGACCGGGACGGGTCGATCATGGACAGGGCCTCCTGGGCCGGAGCCTGCACGATCTGCGGCTCCGCCCGACCGTCCGGACGGGCGTCCCCCGGGCCCGGCAGCGCCGAAGGCGCCATCGTGGGCGGCGGACCGGTCACCGGTGGACGCTGGATCGTCACACAGCCGGTGAGAGCCGAGACAGCCACGGTGACCAGGAGCGTTGCGGTAGTCGAGGTTCGATGCACCCGCGTCACTCTGCTGGTTCGGGCGACCCGGGCGACAGCGGACAAGCGGAGGTTGCCCCGCACGGGTGATCTCCGTGCCCATACGGCGTGCTCAGGTCCCCGCGTGCTGACGTCAGTCCCCGGTCGCCCCGTCGATACGCTCGCGGATCAGGTCGGCGTGGCCGTTGTGACGGGCGTACTCCTCGATCATGTGGGTGTAGAGCCAGCGCAGGTTGAAGCGCTCACCGGTCCTGCGGTGCTTGCCCACGGTGACGTCGTCCAGGCCGAACCGGGCGGTGTTCTCCCGGGCCTTGTCGATCTCGGCCTGCCAGGTGCCGTACGCCTCCTGCCAGGTATCGGCCTCGGTGAGCCGGAACTCGCCGTCCGGGTCGTCCTCGCCGTAGTAGATCGGTCCCGCGTCCTCGTCGGCCAGCACCCGGCGGAACCAGCTGCGCTCCACCTCCGCCATGTGCCGCACCAGGCCCATCAGGGAGAGCGTCGAGGGCTCCACCGAGGCGGTCCTGAGCTGGGCGTCGGTCAGGCCCTCGCACTTCCAGGCCAGGGTGCGGCGGTGGTACTCCAGCCAGCCTTCCAGCATGGTGCGTTCGTCGGCGGTCGTGGGGGGTTCGCTGCGCTCGATGGTCATGGTCACATCCTCCCCGGTGAAACCACCGCCGACGAACGATTTCCCGGCCGCCGTATGCTTCCGGCAGGACGTCGGCAGGACGTCGGCGGACAACCGTTGGGGGAGGCCACGTGAAGGTCGGCTGCATCGGACTCGGCGACATCGCGCAGAAGGCCTATCTGCCGGTGCTCGGCGCGCGGCCGGAGGTCGAACTGCACCTCCAGACCCGGACACCGGCCACGCTCGCCCGGGTCGCCGACGCGCTGCACCTTCCCGACGCCCGGCGCCACGCCGACCTGGACGCCCTGCTCGCCGAGGACCTCGACGCCGCCTTCGTGCACGCGCCGACGAACGTGCACCCCGACATCGTGGCCCGACTCCTGGAGGCGGGCGTACCGACCTATGTCGACAAGCCGCTGGCCTACGAACTCGCCGACTCGGCACGGCTGGTGGCGCTCGCCGAGGAGCGCGACGTCTCGCTGGCGGTCGGCTTCAACCGGCGGTTCGCGCCCGGGTACACGCAGTGCGCCGAGCACCCGCGCGAGCTGATCCTCATGCAGAAGAACCGGATCGGGCTCCCCGAGGAGCCGCGCCGGATGATCCTCGACGACTTCATCCACGTCGTCGACACCCTGCGTTTCCTGGTGCCCGGGCCGGTCGACGACGTGACGGTACGCGCGCGCGTGCAGGACGGGCTGCTGCACCATGTCGTGCTCCAGCTCGCCGGGGACGGCTTCACCGCGCTCGGCGTGATGAACCGGCTCAGCGGTTCGGCCGAGGAGATCCTGGAGGTGTCCGGGCAGGACACCAAGCGGCAGGTGCTCAACCTCGCCGAGGTGATCGACCACAAGGGCCAGCCGACCGTGCGGCGGCGCGGCGACTGGGTGCCGGTGGCCCGGCAGCGCGGCATCGAGCAGGCGGTGCTCGCCTTCCTCGACGCCGTCCGCGCGGGAAAGGTGCTCAGCGCCCGGGACGCGCTGGCGACCCATGAGCTGTGCGAGCGGGTGGTACACGCGGTGCAGGAGCGCTCCGCCTGAGCCGGAGCGTGCGCAGGCCGTCGGTGGCGCACCACGCCAGGAGGACCAGCAGGGCCGCGTACACGGACCAGTCGCCGAAGCGGACGTAGGGCGTGGTGCCGGTGGCCAGCGGTACGTCGTAGACGCGGGCGCTGCTGGCGTCGGTGCCGACCCACTGGCCGACCCGCCGGCCGCTCGCGTCGTAGACGGCGGAGACCCCGGTCAGGGTCGAGTGGACCATCGGGCGGCCCGTCTCGGCGGCCCGCAGCGCGGCGAGCGAGGCGTGCTGTTCGGGGGCCCAGCTCCGCTGGAAGCTCGAGGTCGCCGACTGGGCGATCAGCACCTGGGCGCCGTCCTCGGCGAGATGGCGGCTCATGTCGGGGAAGGCCGACTCGAAGCAGACCATCGGGCCGACCTTCAGGTCGTGGCCGACGTCCATGACGACCTGCCGGGAGCCGTGCCTGCGGTTCTCGCCGGCCGCCTTGCCGACCGAGGTGGCCCAGCCGAGCAGCGAGCGGGCCGGGATGTACTCGCCGAAGGGGACCAGCCGCATCTTGTCGTAGCGGTCGCCGGTGAGCCCGTCGGGGCCGACGAGCACCGAACTCTTGTAGATGCCGGGCTTGTCGGAGCGGCGGGCGTCCACATTGACGAGGATGTCGGCGTCGGTCTCCTGGGAGAGCGCCGCGATCCGCTCCGCCAGGTCGGGGCGGTCCCCCAGGTCGAAACCGACACTGCTCTCGCCCCAGACGATCAGGTCGACGCCCTGCCCGGCGAGATCCCGGGTCAGCTGCTCCTCGCGGGCGAAGCGCTGGTCGGGGCCCTTGATGACACCGGGCTGGACGACCGCGATCCGGGTGCCGCCGCCGGTGTCGGGGCGCGGCGCGCCGACCCAGGCCGCCGAGGTCACGGCGGCCGTCGCGACCAGGCCCGCCACCGCGGGAACCCGGGCGGCACGGATCGTCACCAGCACGGCGACGCAGACATTGACGGCCACGACCAGGAAACTGAGCAGCCACACCCCGCCGACCGAGGCGAGCCGGAGCGCCGGTGCCACCTCCCACTGGCTGGCGCCGAGCACGCCCCAGGGACCGCCGAGCCCCTGCCAGGAGCGGACCAGCTCGATGCCGAGCCAGCCCGACGGCAGCACGAGGAGGGCGGCGGCCGTCCGGCCCCGCGAGGGCGTCCCGGCCAGGAAGTGCCGTACCAGCGCGCCCCAGGGGGCCCACAGCGCGCCCAGCAGGGCGCCGATGACGAAGATGAAGACGCTCAGGCTCGGCAGCAGCCAGTGGTGCATCCCCACCATGAAGCCGAAGCCGCCGGCCCAGCCGTCGTAGGCCGCCCGTTTCGCCGTCGGAGCCGAGCGGATCAGAGCGATCCACGGGACGAGGGCGACGTAGGCGAACCACCACAGGGAGGGGGCGGGGAACGCGAGGAGGGGGAGGGTGCCTGCCAGCACGGCGACGGTCGTGCGCCGCCACGGGGAGGCGAGCCAGTGGCCGAACGTCTTCATACGGCGCCTCCTACCCCGTGAGTGTCATCGGTGATCGTGGGGTTGACCACCCGACGGGCCTCGACTCAGTTGATCACACGAGTCGGCCGCGGGTCGGGCAGACGCCGCCATTTCTCCCGTACGACGACCTCGCGCAGCCGCCACCCCTCGTCGGTGCGCGTGAGCGCGAAGGCGTAGCGGCCACCGCAGACGAAGTCCGGGGCGGTGGCGTCCTCCGTGTCGGCGAACCGCATCGGGTTGATGTAGTCGGCCTGCACACGGGCCGTGTCGCCGGTGTCCTGCTCCAGGGTGCCGAAGCGGACGCGGCGGTTGACGATCAGGTGCTGGCGCATCGAGAACAGCCGCAAGCTGTCCGCGAGCCAGGCGGCCACGTGGTGCGCGTCCCCTTCGACCCCGCCCGCGGAGCGGTAGTCGGCCCGTCCGTCGGAGGTGAAGAGTCCCCGGTACGCCTCCCAGTCGCCGTCGTCCACTGCCACGGCGTAGTCGGTGACGAGTGCGTCCACGGCCAGCCGGTCCATCACGGTCGCGAGCTCCACACGCTGCGTCATCGGCTCAGTGTTGGGCATGGGGCGGGCGGCGGCTAGGGGCGTGCGGGGACATTCGCACGGGGCGGCCGACCGGCGGTGCGGGTGGCGGGATCAGCTGTCGGCCAGGACGTCGACGGGCCAGGCGGCCGAGTGGGGGCCGAATCTGTTCTCGGCGGCGAGGGCGAGCAGGCGGGCGTTGCGGGCGTCGGCCTCGGGTCCGTCGGGCAGGTGGTAGTCGTGGCCCGCGCGGGCGGAAGCGGCCTGCACGGCGGTGGCGGCCGGGGCGCGTCTGCGGACGTACCGGTCGAGGGCGCCTGGGACCTCGTCGGGGGCCGCGCCGGTGAGGCAGTCGCCGAGGACGGCGGCGTCCATGACGGCCTGCGCGGCGCCCTGGGCCTGGAACGGCACCATCGCGTGGGCGCTGTCGCCGAGGAGGGTGACCCGGCCGAGGTTCCAGCGCGGGAGCGGGGCGCGGGTGTGGATGCCGTACCGGAAGACCTGGCCCGCGCGTTCGAGGACGGTCAGCAGGCGGGGGTCCCAGCCGGCGAAGGTGCGCAGCTGTTCGCCGGGTTCCGCCTGTGCGGTCCACGACTCCTGGGCGGCCCGGTCCGTCGTGAACACGGCGACGACGTTGAGGAGTTCGCCGCGGCGCAGCCAGTAGTGGACGACGTGGCGGCCCGGGCCGAGCCAGCCGGCGTACTCCGGCAGGTCCAGGTCGGCGACCTCGGCGGCGGGGAGCAGGGCCCGGTAGGCGGCGGTGTGCGAGAACAGCGCCTCGTCCGCGCCGAAGAGCCACTGGCGGGCGGCGGAGCGGATGCCGTCGGCGGCCACGACGAGGTCGGCGTGCAGGTGTTCACCGCCCGCCGTGGTCACCCGGGCCGACTTGTCGTCCTGGTCGATGCCCACGACGGTGGTGGCCAGGCGGAGCGATCCGGGCGGTACGGCGGCGACGAGGGCCTGTTGGAGGTCGGCGCGGTGGACCTGGAGGTACGGCGCTCCGAACTCCTCTTCCGCTTCGGGGCCGATGACGTAGCGGCAGATCTCGGAGCCGTCGGACCAGGTGCGGAAGCTCACGTGGGCGGGGCGGGTCGAGTACCGCGCGACGGCGTCGAGGAGGTCCAACCGGCGCAGTACGCGCGTGGCGTTGGGGGCGAGCTGGATGCCGGCGCCGATCTCGGTGAGCCGCCGGGACTGCTCGACGAGTGTCACGTCATGGCCGGCCCGGCGCAGGCTCAGTGTCGCGGTCAGTCCTCCAATGCCGGCGCCCACGACGATCGCTCTCATGGCGGGACCTCACTTCGAGGGGTGACTCGAGGGTGGGTCGGGCAGGCTATCGGAGGGAACTCCGGGGCCGTACGGCGTGTTTCGGCCTGGGTGCGACTCGGATCAGGCCGCTTCGATGATGTCGGCGCGGATGGCTGCCGCCCACTCGACGACCAACAGCTCGTACTCCGCGCGCTCCTGGGGCGACAGCGTGCCGCCGGCGCGCATCCAGAGCGCGCGGATCTGCTCGTTCACCTCGGCAGCGGACCGCACGGAACCAGGGATCACGGAATCGGGGGACATGCGCCCAAGCCTAGGCGCAAGCACTGACAGTCCGCTACCGGACGGCTACGCAGAACGTATGCGATGCGTCACGGGAACTCAGGGCCGCGGGTGAGGTGTTGGGTCGCCGTTGCCTCAGCCTGCCGACTCCGCCGCATGCGGGCTCAGGACGCCTGCCGTGACCAGGGCGATGATGACGATGCCGAGGGCGATGCGGTACCAGACGAAGGGCATGAAGCTCTTGGTGGAGATGAACTTCATGAACCAGGCGATCACCGCGTATCCGGAGGCGAACGCGATCACCGTGGCGAAGATAGTGGGGCCCCACGAAACGTGGTCGCTCTCCATCGCGTCCTTCAGCTCGAACAGACCGGAGGCGAGGACGGCCGGGATGGCGAGGAGGAAGGAGTAGCGGGCCGCGGACTCGCGCTTGTAGCCCATGAAGAGGCCGCCGCTGATGGTCGCGCCGGAGCGGGAGACGCCGGGGATGAGGGCCATCGACTGGCAGAAGCCGTAGATCAGGCCGTCCCTGATGCCGAGGTCCTCAAGTCCCTTGCGCTGCTTGGGCGCCCGGTGCTTGCCCCCGGTCTCGTCGCGCGCCGCGAGCCGGTCCGCGATACCGATGACGATGCCGACGACGATCAACATCGTGGCGGTGATGCGCAGATCGCGGAACGGCCCCTCGATCTGGTCCTTGAACAGCAGTCCCAGCACACCGATCGGGATGGAGCCCACGATCACCAGCCAGCCCATCTGGGCGTCGTGGTCGCGGCGCAGCTCCTTGTTGACCAGGGAGCGGCTCCACGTCGAGATGATCCGCCCGATGTCCTTGCGGAAGTAGATCAGGACGGCGGCCTCGGTGCCGATCTGGGTGATCGCGGTGAAGGCCGCTCCTGGATCCTTCCAGCCTGAGAAGGCCGCGGTCAGCCGCAGGTGCGCGCTGGAGGACACGGGAAGGAACTCGGTCAGCCCCTGGACGAGTCCGAGGATGAGTGATTCAAACCAAGACATGAAGTTACGGCGTCCAAGTGCTGATCGTGTGAGGGGAGTCGGGCGCGCCTGACCACCAGGAGCGGTGATCGGGGTGCGAGGGCAGCGTAGCGTCCCCCGCCGACGGCTCCGGCACAGGGGCGGTCAGGCGGCCGTCGGCCCGCTCACCGACCAGCCGGGGGCCTGCGGATGGGCCGTCAGGTCCTCGTGGGCCACCGCGCTCCCGCAGACGGAGCAGGTGACGACCGGCAGCAGTTCGTGGCCGCAGGTGTGCTCGACGACCATGGGCCGGTCCTCGTCCCCCCGCAGGTGCCGGTCGCCCCACGCCATGAGCGTCAGCAGCACCGGCTCCAGCTCCAGACCCGCCTGCGTGGGCCGGTACTCGAAGCGCTGCGGCCGCTCGCTGTAGATCCGCTTGGTCAGGATCCCGGCGTCCACGAGCCGGCGCAGCCGGGTGGCCAGGATGTCGCGCGGGGCCCCGATGTTGCGGACGAGCTGGTCGAAGCGGCCGTTGCCCAGGCAGACCTCCCGCAGCACGAGCAGGGAGTACTTCTCGCCGACGAGCGTCAGGGCGTCGGCGATCGAGCAGGGGCGCGGGTCCTTGGTGGCGGCCATGCACCCAGTCTAGGGGAGGGTTTGTTTTTCCAACTCGCGGAGTTATGGTTGGATTTCCTACTCACCGGTAGCCGTGGAGGACCGCAGCATGCGTGACGCAGTGATCGTCGAAGCCGTACGCACTCCCATCGGCAAGGGCAAGCCGAACGGCGCCCTCGCGCACGTGCACCCCGTCGAGCTCCTCGCCCACACCCTGCGCACCCTCGTGGAGCGCTCCGGCGTCGATCCGGCGCTCATCGACGACGTCATCGGCGGCACCGTCGACCAGGTCGGCGAACAGGCCATGAACACCACCCGCTACGCGGCCCTGTCGGCCGGCTTCCCGGAGAGCGTCCCGGCGACCACCGTGGACCGCCAGTGCGGTTCCTCCCAGCAGGCCGTGCACTTCGCCGCCCAGGGCGTGCTCGCGGGCGCCTACGACATCGTCGTGGCCTGCGGGGTCGAGTCGATGAGCCGGGTGCCGATGTGGTCCAACGTCCCCGAGGGCAAGGACCCCTTCGGCCCCGGGGTCGCCGAGCGCTACAAGGAGGGCCTGGTGCCGCAGGGCATCAGCGCCGAACTCATCGCCGCCAAGTGGTCGATCACCCGCGAGCAGATGGACGCGTTCGCCGTCTCCTCCCACCACAAGGCCGCCACGGCCTGGGAGCAGGGCCTCTTCGACGCCGAGGTGGCGCCCCTGGACGGCGTCCTGCGCGACGAGTGCGTCCGCCCGGGCAGCACCCCGGAGATCCTCGCCGGCCTGAGGCCCGCCTACTACGACCCGAACTTCGCCGAACGCTTCCCCCAGATCGAGTGGAACGTCACGGCGGGCAACGCGAGCCCGGTCAACGACGGCGCCTCGGCCGTCCTGATCATGTCCGGCGAGACCGCCGCCCGGCTGGGCCTGCGGCCCCTGGCCCGGCTCCACAGCTTCGCCGTCACCGGCTCCGACCCGATCCTCATGCTCACCGGAGTCGTCCCGGCCACGGAGAAGGTCCTGCGCCGGGCGCACCTCACCCTTGACGACATCGACCTCTTCGAGGTCAACGAGGCGTTCTCCAGCGTGGTCCTGGCCTGGCGGCAGGAGACCGGCGCGGACCTGGCCAAGGTCAACGTCCACGGCGGCGCGATAGCGCTGGGCCACCCCCTGGGCGCGAGCGGCACGCGTCTCACGACGACCCTGGTGCACGCGATGCGGGAGCGGGGGGCGCGGTATGCCTTGCAGACGATGTGCGAGGCGGGGGGTTTGGCCAACGCGATGATCCTGGAGCGGGTCTGAAGGCACATCGTGCGTCTGCTGCGCCGTCGTGGCTGGTCGCACAGTTCCCCGCGCCCCTGAAGGGGCGCTCAGCGCCCACGCAGATGGTGTCGCTTGCGCCACGCCACCACCGCTCCCGCCAGCCCCGGCAGGGCGATGGCCGCCATGGCGATGAGGAAAGCGGGCGACGTGGGCGCCGAGGCCCGCGCTCCGGCGACGACATACGCGGCGGTGTTCGGTATCGACCCGAGCGCCGTCGCGAGCAGGAACGGCATGTACCCCATCCGGGAGACCGCGGCACAGTAGTTGGCCGCCCAGAACGGCACCCCGGGGAACAGCCGGGCCGCCAGCATCGACCGGAACCCGTGCCGGCTGAGCTGTCCGTCCGCGGCCTTCAGCCACCGCCCCCGCAGCAGCGGCCGCAGCGCGTCCTGCCCGAGCACCCGGCCCAGACCGAAGGCGAGCCCGGCCCCGAGGACGGTGCCGGCAAGCGCCGAGGCGAGCCCCAGCTGGGAGCCGAAGAGCGCCCCCGCGGCCAGGTTCAGCAACGGACGCGGCACGAAGGCGACCGTGCACAGCCCGTACGCCACGCCGAACAGGGCCGCGGCCGCGATCCCGCCGAGCTGGGGCGGCCAGCCGTCCGCAAGCAGTCTCTGCGGCTCGAAGAGCAGAACCGTGGTGGCGGCGCCCGCGAGCAGCGCGACCAGCAGGGAGAGCCGGGACCACGGCGACAGCAGCACTCTCGTGCAGCGGGCGGTGAGACCCACCGGGGCGGGGACGGGGAGAGCGAGCTCCGTGGCGATGGCCGGGGGAGTGGCCGTGGCGGTGCCCCCAGAGCGGGTGGTGGCATCGAGCATCCTGTGACGGTAACCGACAGGGACGAGTGATCGCCCAGCGGATGCCGTCGGTTGTGCGACAGGCCACCACAAAAAACCGTTCGACGTGGGACGAAACGTCGGACATGATCTGCGTCATGTTCCGGTACGCCTTCGCTCTCGCAGCATCCGCAGTCGCGGATGCGCCGAAGGCTGCCGTTCCTGTCTTCCTGGCCGCCGCAGACGGCGCCCGAAGCTGACCCTTCCCGGATCGTCCGGCGGACCCCGCAGGGGGAGGGTCGGCGAGTCCTTGGGGTCCCCGTTCTTCCACGAACACGAAGAGGCTTCGAGGTACAGCCATGTCCAAAACCGCTTACGCGCGCACCAAGCCGCACCTGAACATCGGCACGATGGGTCACGTCGACCACGGCAAGACCACCCTGACCGCCGCCATCACCAAGGTCCTCGCCGAGCGCGGCAGCGGCACCTTCGTGCCGTTCGACCGGATCGACCGGGCCCCGGAGGAGGCCGCGCGCGGGATCACCATCAACATCGCGCACGTCGAGTACGAGACCGACACCCGGCACTACGCGCACGTGGACATGCCGGGCCACGCCGACTACGTCAAGAACATGGTCACCGGGGCCGCGCAGCTCGACGGGGCGATCCTCGTCGTCTCCGCGCTCGACGGGATCATGCCGCAGACCGCCGAACACGTGCTGCTCGCCCGCCAGGTGGGCGTGGACCACGTCGTGGTCGCGCTCAACAAGGCGGACGCGGCGGACGAGGAGCTGGTCGAGCTCGTCGAACTGGAGGTCCGTGAACTGCTCACCGCGCACGGCTACGGCGGCGACGCCGTGCCCGTCGTACGGGTCTCGGGGCTCAAGGCCCTGGAGGGGGACCCGCGTTGGACGGCGTCGATCGAGGCGCTGCTCGACGCGGTGGACACCTATGTGCCCATCCCCGAGCGGTATCTGGACGCGCCGTTCCTGCTGCCCGTCGAGAACGTGCTGACCATCACCGGCCGGGGGACCGTGGTGACCGGGGCGATCGAGCGGGGCACCGTGCGGGTGGGCGACCGGGTCGAAGTGCTCGGGGCCGCCGTGGAGACGGTGGTGACCGGGGTCGAGACCTTCGGCAAGCCGATGGAGGAGGCGCAGGCCGGGGACAACGTGGCGCTGCTGCTGCGGGGTGTTCCGCGGGACGCGGTCCGGCGGGGCCATGTGGTGGCCGCGCCGGGCAGTGTGGTGCCGAGTCGTCGCTTCACCGCGCAGGTGTATGTGCTGTCGGCGCGGGAGGGCGGGCGTACGACGCCTGTTTCCACGGGGTACCGGCCGCAGTTCTACATCCGTACGGCGGATGTCGTCGGCGACGTCGACCTCGGTGAGGTCGCTGTCGCGCGGCCGGGGGACCGGGTGGTCATGACCGTGGAGCTGGGTCGGGACGTGCCGCTGGAGGCGGGGCTCGGGTTCGCCATCCGTGAGGGTGGCAGGACCGTGGGGGCGGGAACCGTGACAGCCGTCTCCTAGGGGTGGCTGATGTGTGCGGGGGACTGCGGGCCGGTCAGTGGCTGGTCGCGCAGTTCCCCGCGCCCCTGGGTCGGCACACTGGTCGTGTGAACGACTCGATACCCGTCGCCAAGGCCACCGACTTCGGCTTCGCCAAGCTCATGCCCGACGTCGACCGGGAGCGGGCGTGGTTGCTGACCGTCGACGGGGCTCCGCAGTCCTATGTCGACCTCGACGATCCCCTGCATCTGGAGTTCGAGTACGCGCGGCGGCTCGGGCATGTGCTGGATGTGCTCGGGGAGGCGGGGCGGGCTTTGGACGTCGTACACCTCGGTGGGGGTGCCTTGACGTTGCCGCGGTATCTCGTCGCCAGTCGGCCGGGGTCCCGGCAGGATGTCGTCGACGCGGACCAGGGGTTGCTGGAGCTGGTCGTGGAGCATCTCCCGCTTCCGGACGGGGCCGGGATCGCGCTGCACGCGGACGATGCGCGGGGGTGGCTGGAAAGCGCTCCGGCGGACTCCGCCGACGTCCTCGTCGCCGACGTTTTCGGCGGGTCACGGGTCCCCGCGCACCTGACCTCCCTGGAGTACGCCCGTGAGGCCGCGCGGGTGCTCCGGGGCGACGGGGTCTATCTCGCGAACCTCGCCGACTCCGCGCCCTTCGCCTTCCTGCGGTCCCAACTCGCCAATTTCGCCGAGGTCTTCGAGGAGCTCGTGCTGATCGCCGAGCCGGCGGTGCTGCGGGGGCGGCGGTTCGGGAACGCGGTGCTGGTCGCCTCGCGCCGGCCGCTCGACACGACGGCGCTGGCTCGGCGTACGGCGGCCGACGCCTTTCCCGCGCGGGTCGAACACGGGGACGGGCTGCGGAAGTTCACGGGTGGGGCGCGGCCGGTGTCGGACGCGGACGCCGTGGCCTCACCCGAGCCCCCCGACGGGGCGTTCGGCATCGGCTGAGGCGGTCGGTGCGGCCTGGGTGACCTGCTTGGTGTTCCGGCGCAGGTTGCGGACGTCCGGTACGCACAGGACGGCCGCGGTGACCGCCGCGATCACGCCCGAGCAGCCCCACAGGGCCGTGGTGCGGCCGAACGCCGACTCCGCCGGGCCCGCCAGCGCGGCCGCGAGCGGCATGAGGGCGACCGAGCCGAACCAGTCGTAGGCCGAGACACGGGAGAGTTTCTCCTCCGGTATCTCCTGGTGCAGGGCGGTCATCCAGGAGACGCCGAACACCTCGATCGTCGCGCCCGCCACGAACATCGCCGTGCACAGCAGCGGTACCTGGACCGGTACGGCCAGCGCGGCGGAGGGCAGTGCCAGCGGGAACACGCACAGGATGCCCACGAACAGCAGCCGCCGGGGCTTCCAGCGGGTCATCAGGAGGGCGCCGACGACCGTGCCCGCGCCGAAGAAGGCGAGCGCCACGCCCCAGGGGCCCGCCCCGCCCAGGTGGTCCCGGGCGACGAGCGGGCCGTAGACCGCGTCGGCGGCGCCCAGGACCGCGTTGGCCACGGAGAACTGGAGGACGATGCCCCACAGCCACGGTCGGGACGCGACCTCGCGCCAGCCGTCGCGCAGGTCGGCGAGGATGCCCGCGCCCGGCTCGCGGGCGCGGATGTGACCGACGTCGAGGAACGACCGCAGGGAACCGGCGAGCGCGAACGCGACGGCGTCCGCCGCGAGGACCCAGCCCGGACCGACCGCGGCGACCATCGCGCCGCCGAGCGCGGCACCGCCCAGCGCCGCGCCCTGCATGGCCATCCGGAACACCGCGAAGGCGCGGCCTGCCTCCTCGCCGCTCACCGAGGACAGCAGCATGCCCTCGGCCGCCGGGCTGAAGAACGCCTGCCCGGTGCCGCCGAGCGCGGTCAGCAGCATCATCTGCCAGAGCCGGGGTTCACCGGTCAGGACCAGGACGGCGAACGCGCCCTGGGAGAGGAAGTTGAGGGAGTTGGCCGCGACCATCACCCGGTGCCGGGGCAGCCGGTCGGCCACCGCGCCGCCGATCAGCAGGAACACCACCAGCGGGAGGGTGCGGGCGGCGGCCACCAGGCCCACGTCGCCGCTGTCGCCGCCCGCCTCCAGTACGGCGAACGCGGCGGCGATCAGGGCGCCGTTGCTGCCGAGGTTCGTCACGAACGCGGCGACGGTCAGCAGGCTGTAGTTGCGGCTCGCCCAGCTGGGTCTGCGGGTGCGGGAGGAGGCGGCGGAGGGGGGCACCGGCCGACTATCGCCGCTGGGGACCCGCCTTGCCAAACCATTTGCAGGCCGGATGCCGGATTCCGGGGGAGAAGGCCGGATGCCGGATGAGAAGAGACGGCGATCACGGGTACGGACGCTGTCCGCACTGGCTACCCATGGGTAACATCGCGGCATGAGCGCAGACCAGATGTCCGTCGGCGAGATGCTCGCCGCCACCGTGCCGATGGTGCGGACCCTGAACCTCGAGTTCCTGGAGACCGGCCCCGAGAAGGTCGTGGTGGCCCTGCCCGACCAGGGCGAGTTCCACAACCATGTCGGCGGGCCGCACGCCGGGGCGATGTTCACCCTCGCCGAGTCGGCCAGCGGGGCTGTCGTCCTGGCCGCCTTCGGCGACCAGCTCTCGCGCGCGGTGCCGCTCGCGGTCAACGCGGAGATCGCCTACCGCAAGCTCGCGATGGGCGCGGTGACCGCCACCGCGACCCTGGGGCGCCCGGCCGCCGAGGTCGTCGCCGAACTGGACGCCGGACAGCGCCCCGAGTTCCCCGTCACGATCGAGATCCGCCGCGCGGACGGTGCGGTCACGGGCGAGATGACGGTGGTGTGGACCCTGCGGCCGAACGGCTGAGCGCGGAAGGGCGGGCGGGGGCGAGCACTCGTCGCCGGTCGGGACCCCGGCCGGAGCACTCGTCGGCGGTTCGGAGCCAGGCTTCGGCCCGCTAGACCACGCCTCGGCCGGGACCCGGGCATCGGCCCGCTAAACCACGCCTCGGCCGGGACCCAGGCTTCGGCCCGTTGGACCACGCCCGGGTCCGCCCGCCGGCCCCCTCCGTCGTGCACCGGCGCTCAGGCCGCCAACCGTCGTCCTTCTCGCGTCCCCTCACCGTTGCCCAGTTCCGCCACGAAGCCCTTGAGCCAGGCGGTGAACTCCGGGCCCAGGTCGTCGCGGGCGCAGGCCAGGCGGACCACGGTGCGCAGGTAGTCGGCCTTGTCGCCGGTGTCGTAGCGCAGGCCGTCGAAGACGACGCCGTGGACCGTTCCGGTGGTCGCGAGGGTCTGGAGGGCGTCGGTGAGCTGGATCTCGCCGCCGCGGC
The DNA here is from genome assembly GCF_042669125.1 of Streptomyces sp. NPDC057253. Lineage (NCBI taxonomy): Bacteria > Bacillati > Actinomycetota > Actinomycetes > Kitasatosporales > Streptomycetaceae > Streptomyces > Streptomyces sp. NPDC057253. The sequence goes on from NZ_JBHUXV010000089.1 coordinate 22,528, forward strand.
CCGGCGGGGTGCGGTCCAGGACGCCGAAGACCGCCGGGTCCAGGACATAGCGGCCGATGACCGCGTAGGCGCTGGGCGCGGTCCCGGGGGACGGCTTCTCCACCAGCCCGGTCACCCGGACCAGGCCCTCCTCGGCCGTCGGTTCGACGGCCGCACATCCGTAGAGGTGGATCTGCTCGCGCGGCACCTCCATGAGCGCGACCACGGTCCCGGCGTAGCGCTCGCGGACGTCGAGCATCGTGCTGAGCAGCGTCTCGCGCGGGTCGATCAGGTCGTCGCCGAGCAGGACGGCGAAGGGCTCGCCGCCGACATGCCGCCGGGCGCAGAGCACCGCGTGACCGAGGCCGAGCGGTTCGCCCTGGCGGATGTGGTGGATGGCGGCCAGGCGGGCCGGGTCGCGCACCGCGTCCAGGCGTGTCGCGTCGCCCTTGGCCGCGAGGGTCTGCTCCAGTTCGAAGGCGTTGTCGAAGTGGTCCTCGATGGCCCGCTTGTGGCGGCCGGTGACCATCAGGACGTCGTCGAGTCCGGCCGCCGCGGCCTCCTCGACGACGTACTGGATGGCCGGCTTGTCGACGACCGGGAGCATCTCCTTCGGTGTCGCCTTCGTCGCCGGCAGGAACCGGGTGCCGAGTCCGGCGGCCGGGACGACCGCCTTGCGGACCGTGCGGGCGCGGGCGGGCGTGCTGGGGGCGGGCGTGGCGGTCGGGTGGGGGGTGATCATGCGGATCATGCTGCGGCACCGGAATGAGAGCCCGCCGGGAACCGCCTGGGAGCTCCCTGTGGACCCTTTCGTGACCCGTTCGGGACTTGGAGATTTCGTGTGCCAAGGATCCGGCGGCGTACACAACCTGAGGCCGATTCCTCACTTCTTTTCGAAAACGGGTGCGGATACCCACGGTAACTTTTCTGAAGCGACGCCTTTTTGAACTTGGGTCACTCGAACTTCTTGTTACCTGTGCATCAATTGTGCGAAGGTGAGCGCCCCTCCGAAGGCCGGGTCACTTCTGACGCGGCATAGGTATGCACCAATCAGGCACCTGCTTTCCGGGGACGCGCATATTCCATGCCGTCCTGCGGCTTGGAAGGAATTGGTCCCGTGCAATCCGCTCCCCCTCCCCGACCCCCTTACCCCCCACGCCCCGGATCGAGCCCGGGAGAGTCCGACCGCACCCTTCTGGCGCGGCTCGGCGAGAAGGGCACGGACGGTCATGCCGTCGCGCTGTTGATGGCGCGGCACTGGCAGGCGACCTACGCGTACTCGGTCATCTGCCTCGCCTCCTGGTCGCCTTCGGCCTCCATGGCGGCCGCCGCGGCCTTCGACCGAGTGCTCAGCCGGGCGGGCGAGGGCGCGCTGCGTCCCCAACTTCTCGTTGCGGTAAGGGAGTTCGTCAAGGAGTGGGCCGCGGACGACGATATCTCCGCCGTACTGCCGGAACTTCGCAAGACGATCGGTGGCCGAGGTCTACGCGCGGCGAGGTCCGTCACCCCCGAAAGGCGACAGCTCGCCGAGCGCGCGTTCAAGGCTCTTCCCGGTGCCTCCCAATGCCTGTTGTGGCATACCGAGGTCGAGGCCGAACCCATATCCGTACCGGCCGGTCTGCTCGGCGTGGACGTGGCCCGTGCGGCCGCCGCCCTGGAGCAGGCGCGCGAGCAATTCCGGGCCGGCTGCGTCCGCGCCCACCGGGAACTCGCTCCCACCAGTGAATGCCGTTTCTACAACCGTCTCCTGGATGTCCCGATTCGCCGGGGCGGAGACCTTCTGCCCGATGTCCGTAAACATCTGGGGGAGTGCCGGTACTGCCGGCACGCCGCGGAACAGCTCAGTCATTTCGAGGGCGGTCTGGAGGTGCTGCTCGCCGAGACGGTGCTCGGCTGGGGCGCCCACCGCTATCTCGAATCCCGGCCCGCCCGCGCCGCCGACCGCCCGGAACCCGCACTGCACGGCGCGCCCCGACCCCGGCCCGGCGGCCGCCACCGCCCGACGAACGCCGGACTGCTCGGCGGGCCGCGCCGCCACCCCAAGGCCGTCCTCGTGGGCGCCGGCCTGACCTCCCTCGTCCTGCTGGCGACGGTGCTCGTCACCAAGGGCTGGTCCGACGGCGGCGTGCCCACGTCCGACGTCACCTGGGGCGCGGCGACCGGAAACACCGTGCGGCCGAGCCCCGTGGAGAACTCGCACTCCGCCGGCTCCCCGTCGCCCGCCTCCGTGGGTGACCCGGTCGAGGTCGGCCACGGCCGGCTGCGGAACATCGACGCCGGGCTGTGCCTCGACACCCCCGGCGGCCGGACCGCCGACGGCACCGAGGCCGTGCTCGCCGAGTGCTCCACCGCCGGGTCCCAGCAGTGGTCGTACCAGGCCGACGGGCTGCTGCGCAGCGCCGGCGACCCGAGGCTCTGCCTCGACTCGGACGCCGGGAAGGGGACGGTCCGGGTCGCGGACTGCCAGGGAGAGGCGGGTGAGGTCCACTACGACCTCACCGTGCGCGGCGAACTGCTGCTGCGCCGCGGCAAGGGGCTGCTGGTCGCGCCGGGCAAGGGCGACACCGTGGTCGTCACCGGACGGGACGGCTCGGGGAAGCAGCGGTGGGCCCTGGAGTTCACCGACGGGGGCGCGTCGACGGGGGCGCCCTCCAAGGGGCCGGACGGGAAGCGGCAGGGGTCGGACGGAGAGTCGCTCGCCCCGCACCTCACCACGCCCCCCGAGGCCGACGGACACCCCGACAAGGGCCCCGACCAGGCACCGCCGTCGGACCGGTCGAGAACGCCGTCGGGCCACTACGAGACCCGGGTGGCGCAGGTCGAAGACCGCGGTTCCGGGCCGGGCTCCGATGCTGCCGGCTCCGGGGCGGGGGCGGCGGCCGCCGGGGCCGCGGCCGCGGTGGGCGCGGTCGTGGACAGCGTGACCGCGGTGACGGCTCCCCTCCCATCGGTGACGGTTCCTCTCTCGTCGGGGACGGCAACCGTCACGTCGACCCTCCGGAACGTGCTGCCGTAGCGCGGTGAGCCGTTGTCCCGGACGGTGGTTCACGTGACCCGGTAGGCTGCCACGGCGCGCGTCGGAACGTGGCGCGTGCCGGGAACGTGACTCAGGAGGAACCGGCGTTGCACGTCCAGGAATGGCTCGACACCGTGCCCCCGGCCGCCGTCTACGCCCTGGTGGGCCTGGTCATCGGCCTGGAGAGCCTGGGCATTCCGCTGCCCGGCGAGATCATCCTGGTCTCCGCCGCGCTGCTGTCCTCGCAGCACGCGGGCATCAACCCCGTGGTGCTCGGCGCGTGCGCCAGCGTCGGGGCGGTGGTCGGTGACTCCATCGGGTACGCGATCGGGCGCAAGGGCGGACGGCCGTTGCTCGCCTGGCTCGGCAACAAGTTCCCGAGGCACTTCAGCGAGGGCCATGTCGCCACGGCGGAGCGGTCCTTCGAGAAGTGGGGCATGTGGGCGGTGTTCTTCGGCCGCTTCGTCGCCCTGCTGCGGATCTTCGCCGGACCCCTCGCCGGTGTGCTGCGGATGCCGTACTGGAAGTTCCTGATCGCCAACGTGCTCGGCGGGATCGTGTGGGCGGGCGGCACGACGGCCGTCATCTACTACGTCGGGATCGTGGCGGAGTCCTGGCTGAAGAGGTTCTCGTGGCTCGGGCTGGTGCTGGCCGTGCTGATCGGGCTCACCTCGATGCTGGTGCTCAAACGCAAGGCGGCCAAGGCCACAGCGACGGCGGCGGCCCAGAAGCAGGCGGCCGAGCCGGAGACCGTCCCGGCCGCCGACTGATCATCACGGCCGTCGGGGCGCCTGTTTGATCCTCGCGGCCGACGGGGCGCCTGCCTGACCCTCACTCACGGCCTTCGCGGCGCCCGCCTGATCGTCACGGCGTCTCGTGCACCTCGTGGTGCGCCTTGGCCAGGTCCGCGTACAGCGTTCCGTTCAGGGTGACCCCCTGGCGCTCCTCCTCCGTCAGCTCCCGCCGGACCTTCGCCGGTACCCCCGCGACCAGGGAACCCGGCGAGACCCGCATCCCCTGCGGGACCAGTGCCTGCGCCGCGACCAGCGAACCGGCGCCGATCACCGCGCCGTTGAGGACCGTCGCGCCCATGCCGATCAGGCAGTCGTCCTCGACCGTCGCGCCGTGCACGACCGCGTTGTGGCCGACGGAGACGCGCTCGCCGATCGTCACCGGGAAGCCGGGGTCGGCGTGCAGCGTGCAGTTGTCCTGGATGTTGCTCTGGGCGCCGACTGAGATGCGTTCTACGTCGCCGCGGGCCACCGCGCCGTACCAGAGGCTGGCCCCCGCTTGCAGCGTCACGTCCCCGATCACCGATGCGGTGGGCGCCACGAAGGCCTCTTCGTGGATCGCCGGTTCCTTTCCGCCGATGCCCGTGATCAAAGCCTTGTGCGCCATTTCGCCTCCTGGTTCGGGATATCCCGAACCGTACGCCACCCGGTGGGGCGAAGATCACAAGCCCCGCGTCTGATCCGGGCGCCCGGTGCTCAGTACGGTGAGGTCGTGCCGAAGAGCAAGAACACGTTCTCATCCTGGCGGGGTCGACTCGTGCAGCGGGCTGTCCACGCGGGCTGGGCCTGGGTGCAGCGCACCGGCTCCGTCACCGCCGAGCGCCCGGGACGCTTCCGCTTCGGCGCGCTGGGCGCGCACAGCCGGCTGGCCTTTCCGCTCGGCACGGTCTTCGGTGAGCCGTGGATCCATGTCGGCTCCCACTGCATCGTCGGCGAGCAGGTCACCCTGACCGCGGGCCTGATGCCCGACCTCGACCTCGGCCCCGAGCCGATCCTGCGGATCGGCGACGGGGTCGTGCTGGGCCGCGGCAGCCATGTCATCGCCGACACCACGGTGACCATCGGCAGCGACTGCTACTTCGGCCCCTATGTGTACGTCACGTCGACGAACCACTCCTACGACGATCCCCACGAGCCCATCGGCAAGCAGTGGCCGCGGATGGAGCCGGTGGAGATCGGGCCGGGGTGCTGGATCGGGACCGGGGCGGTGATCCTGCCCGGCGCGCGGATCGGGCGCAATGTCGTGGTCGCCGCCGGGGCCGTGGTCCGGGGTGTGGTGCCGGACCATGCCGTGGTGGCGGGGGCGCCCGCGCGGGTCGTACGGCGATGGACGGTGGAGGAGGGGTGGCAGCCGCCGCTGCGGACGCCGGCGCCCGTGCCGATCCCTCCGGGGGCTACGGCGGAGTCGTTGAGTGCGTTGGCGGGGTTGTCGGAGGAGGCTGTGGCGAGGTTGGCTGAGCTGGACTGAGGGTGCGTATGGGGGTGCCGGGTTCGGTTGTCGGGCGGCTGCGGGTGAGTGGGGGCTTGTCGCGCAGTTCCCCGCGCCCCTGGGTGGGTGCAGTGTCAGCCCGTTGGCAAGAGCAGCTAGCCCCAGCAGGGCCAAGCTCGCCCCTGCCCCGTTGCCAGGAGCACCGCGTCCAGCCGCGCCAAGCTCGTCCCTACCCCGTTGCCAGGAGCAGCGTGCCCACCAACGCCAGGCCCGCGCCCGCCGCCTGGAGTCCACGTAGGCGTTCGCTCAGGAAGCCTCGGGCCGCCAGGGCCGTCACCACCGGGTACAGGGAGGCCAGTACCGCTGCCACCGTCACCGGGCCGTGCTGGGCTGCCACCGCGTACGTGCCGTTGGCCGCCACGTCCGCCAGGCCGACGAAGGCCAGTGCGGGCAGGGAGGGCCAGGGGAAGCCGGACTGCGGGAGGGCGGGGGTGCCGCGCTTCACCGAGACGTACAGGGCCGCCCCGCCGACCGCCACATTGACCACCCGCTGCACGAACAGGGCCAGGAACAGGCCGGTGCCCGTCGTGGACGCCTCCGCGATCAGGGCGAACACCGTGCCGAAGCCGAGGGCCGCGATCAGGGTCAGCACGATCGCCCGGCGTTGGACCGGGGCGCCGCGCAGCTGGGGCCCGCCCGCGAGGACCACTCCGGTCACGGCGACCGCGATCCCCGCGGCCTGCACCGGTCCGGGCCGCTCGCCGAGGAAGAGGCCGACGCCGACCGGGACCGCCACGCTCAGCGTGCCCAGCGGGGAGACGACCCCCATCGGGCCCAGCGCGAGCGCCTTGTAGAAGCAGATCAGGGCGACGGGTCCGGCCAGACCCGCGGCGAAGGCGAACCAGAGACGTGGTCCGGCCTCGCTCCAGCCGCCCGTCGCCACCACGATCGCCCCGAGTACGGCCGCCGCGATCGCCTGTGAGACGACCACCACCGTGAGCGCTGGGAGCCGCCGGGTCAGCACCCCGCCGCCGAAGTCGGCCAGGCCCCACAGAAGGCTGGTGGCCAGGGCGAAGAATGCCGTCACGGGGTGCCTCGCAGTACAGTTCGGTGAACGGTCGGGTGCACCCCACCATAGTTCATTCGATTGCACTGTGTCATACAGAATATTGGACGTGACGTGTCGGACCTCGACCTGCTGACCCAGTCCCTGGCGCGCAACGTCAAGCGCTGGCGGACCGAGCGGGGCTTCACTCTGGACGCCCTCGCGGCCCGAGCCGGGGTCAGCCGCGGCATGCTGATCCAGATCGAGCAGGCCCGCACCAACCCCAGCCTCGGCACCGTCGTGAAGATCGGCGACGCCCTCGGCATCAGCATCACCACCCTGCTCGACTACGAGCAGGGCCCGAAGGTGCGGGTCGTCCCGCCGGAGCAGGTGGTGCGGCTGTGGAGCACGGAGGCCGGCAGCTGGAGCCGGCTCCTCGCGGGCGCGGAGGCCCCCGGCCCGCTGGAGATGTGGGAGTGGCTGATGATGCCGGGCGAGAGCAGCCGCTCGGATCCGCACCCCGTCGGGACCGTCGAGATCCTGCACGTCACGGAGGGCGAGATGACCCTGACCGTGGACGGGGTCGAGCACCGGGTCCCCGCCGGGGCGAGCGTCACCTTCGAGGCCAACGCCGAGCACATGTACGCCAACCAGGGCGACGTCCCCGCCCGGTGGATGCTGGCGGTCTCCGTGCCCGGGGTGTCCTGAGCGGCTGTTAGCGTGCCGCCATGGACGCGCCTCTCGGACACTTCGACCACGCCACCCCCGCCCCCGACGCCCTCGACGAGCTGATCCGCCCGGTCGCCGACGCCGTACGCCACTGGAGCGGCAGCGTCCCCGCCGAGCAGATCGTGTACGTCGACACCGAACCCCAGTGGGCCGACACCGCGGTCTTCGTGGAGCACTACGGCCAGGAGCTCCTGGAGCGGTCGGCGAACTGCGTGGTCGTCGCGGGCAAGCGCGGCGGTGAGACCACGCTCGCGGCCTGCGTGGTGCTCTCCACCAGCCGGGTCGACGTCAACGGTGTGGTCCGGCGTCAACTCGGCGCCCGCAAGGCCTCGTTCGCCGCCATGGACACCGCGACGGGACAGACCGGCATGGAGTACGGCGGCATCACCCCGCTCGGACTCCCCGCCGACTGGCCGGTGTTGGTGGACTCGGCCGTCGTGGACCTGCCGTACGTCCTCGTCGGCAGCGGGCGCCGGCGCGGGAAGCTGCTGGTGCCCGGGAAGGCGTTCGCCGAACTGCCCGGCGCGGTGGTGCTGGAGGGGCTGGGCGTGGCCTGACACCGGCCTTGCAAGGATCCGGCTCTCGGTCAGGCGTGGGTGTGGTGGGCCAGGGCGTGGTGCGGGTCCGTCTCGCCCGGCAGCGGGGCCGGATCGGCGTGCACCAGCGCCGCGGTCAGGCGCGGTACGGCATGCAGTAGGGCGTGCTCGGCCTCGACGGCGACGGCATGCGACTGACGTACCGTCATCTCCCCGTCCACCACCACCGCCACCTCCGCGCGCAGCCGGTGCCCGATCCAGCGCAGCCTCAACTCGCCCACCGCGCGCACCCCTTCGACCTGCCGCAGCGCGCTCTCGGCCCGGTCGACCAGCGCCGGGTCGACCGCGTCCAGCACCCGCCGGAACACCTCGCGTGCGGCGTCCCGCAGGACGAGCGCGATCGCGGCCGTGATCGCCAACCCCACGAGCGGGTCCGCGAGTTGCCAGCCGAGGGCGGAGCCGCCGGCGCCGATGAGCACGGCCAGTGAGGTGAACCCGTCGGTGCGGGCGTGCAGTCCGTCCGCCACCAGTGCCGCCGAGCCGATCTCCCGGCCCACCCGGATGCGGTGGCGGGCCACCCATTCGTTGCCCGCGAAGCCCACCAGCGCGGCCGCGGCGACCGCCGGGACATGGGCCACGGGACGCGGATCGAGCAGTCGGTCGATCGCCGCCCACCCCGCGAAGGCCGCGCTCGCCGCGATGGTCAGCACGATCGCGATGCCCGCGAGATCCTCGGCGCGGCCGTAGCCGTACGTGAAGCGGCGGGTGGCCGCGCGCCGGCCGAGCACGAAGGCGATGCCGAGCGGTACGGCGGTCAGCGCGTCCGCCGTGTTGTGCACGGTGTCGCCGAGCAGCGCGACCGACCCGGACACGACCACCACGGCCGCCTGTGCCAACGCCGTCACTCCGAGCACGGCGAGCGAGACCCACAGGGCGCGCATGCCGCGCGCCGAGGACTCCAGGGCGGAGTCGAGCTTGTCGGCGGTCTCGTGGGAGTGGGGGGTGAGGAGGTGGGCGAGGCGGTGGCGGATGCCGGGACGCGCGTGTTCGTGCGGATGCCCGTGATGGTGGTCGTGGTCGCTCACGTGGTGCCCCTTTCGGTGCGCGCGGGAGTGGACGAACCCCGCCCACGGAGCCATTATGTGCGTATGAGCGCACGCATGCACCTATCACCTGCGCACGATGCGCATCCGCGTACCCCGGGCGAGGAACAGTTCGCCCTCGCCGCCGAGATCCTCGCCCTCCTCGGCGACCGGACCCGGCTCACCCTGCTGCACGCGCTGACCGGGGGAGAGGCCGATGTCACCACCCTCACGGAGGCGTGCGGGGCGGCCCGGCCGGCCGTCAGCCAGCACCTCGCCCGGCTCCGGCTCGCCGGGCTGGTGAACACGCGGAAGGAGGGGCGCCGGGTGATCTACGCCCTGCGCGACGGCCATCTGCGCCGACTGGTCGACGAGGCGCTCAACGTGGCCGACCACCGGCTCAGCGACCGGCCGGTGCACGACTGACGGCTCGGTCGGACCGCTCAGTAGGCGGACGCCGTACCCAGGTACTGCTCCGCGAACGCGGCGGCCGCCGCGGGGGAGGTGAACAGCCGGCGGAGACGGGCGAAGGTGGTGCCCGCACGGTACTCGTCGCCCGACGAGGTGCCGTGGTAGACCTCCGAGAGCCACTGGGAGAACTCCTGGTAGTCCCACACGCGCCGCAGACAGGCCTCCGAGTAGCCGTCGAGTCCGCCGCCGTCGCCCTTGCCCAGGTAGGCGACCAGGGCGTCACCGAGCAGGAAGGCGTCGTGCAGGGCGAGGTTCATGCCCTTCGCCGCGATCGGGGCGGTCAGGTGCGCGGCGTCGCCCGCGAGGAAGAGACGGCCGAACGTCATGGGCTCCACGACGTAGTTGTGCATGTCGAGGACGCGCTTCTCGATCAGCGGGCCCTCGGTGAGCGGCGGGGTGCCGTCCGCGCCGAGCCGCGACTGGAGCTCGCTCCAGACGCGTTCGTCGGACCAGTTCTCGGGGTCGTCGCCCGGCGGGCACTCCAGGTAGTAGCGGGTGACCTCGGGGCTGCGGGCCATGTGCCCGGCGAAACCCCGCGGGTGGATGCCGAACAGGACGCAGTCGGAGGACGGCGGCGCCTCGGCGAGCAGCGCCAGCCAGCCGATGCCGTAGTCGTGCCGGGAGACGGTCGTGGTCGGCGGCAGGACCGTGCGGGTCACCCCGCGCGCCCCGTCGCAGCCCGCCACGAACTCGCACTCCACCAGCTGCCGTTGACCGGTCGCGGGATCGGTGTACGACACGGAGGGCCGGGGCGTCTCCAGGTCGTGCAGCTCGATGTCCCGGACGCCGAAGCGGATCTCGCCGCCCCGTACGTCGGCGTACTCGCGCACCAGGTCCGTCACCAACAGCGGCTGCGGATAGACGAAGTGGTGCTGTCCCGTCAGCTCGCCGTAGGAGAAACGGAAGCGGTCGCCGGCGAAGCGGAACTCGCACTCGGTGTGCAACTGGGCGCACTCCAGCAGGGTATCGGCGAGACCGCGCCGCTCCAGGCCGCGGACGGCCCACTCCTCGATGACCCCGGCGCGCGGCCGCTGCTCGATGAACGAGCGGGTCTCCACCTCCAGGACGAGGCAGTCCACACCCGCGGCCCGCAGGATGTTGCCGACGGTCAGCCCGGCCGGTCCTGCGCCGACGATCACGACCGGAAAGCGTTGTGGGGCACCGGAGTTGGGGTGGGAGGTCACCTGGCCATTATGTCGGCGCTCCGGCGAGGCGGGCAGACGGCACCGGGTGCCTCCACACGTGGAGGCACCCGGTCCGCTCCCCCTCCCTCCGGCCCCCCTCCGGGGGGTCTCAGTGCGCGGGCGCGTCCGTGACGACGACCTCCTCGATGCTGCGCTCGATCTGTGCCGCCGGGGAGGCGGTGGCCCGGGCCCAGTAGTAGATCGCCAGGGAGAAGACGGCGATGAGCGCGATGTCCCACCACAGACCGATCCGCCCCGAGCCGCCGCCGAAGCCGCCCTGCCAGGAGATCAGGCCCATGCCCACCAGGTAGACCGGCAGCCACTGGGCGGCCTTCCAGTCCAGGCGGGGCGCGTCCGGCAGCCGCTTGACGACGGCGTAGCGGGCGTAGCCGCCGAGCAGCACATAGCCGAGCACGATCGCGACGCCGAGCCGCCACAGCGTGTGCCAACCCGCCCAGTAGATGATGAGGTTGGCCACCACGAAGGAGACCGGGGACAGGACCGAGCCCGCGGGCAGCCGGTAGGGGCGGTCGTGCCCGGGCAGCTTGTCCGCGAAGACGCCGTACGCCAGCGGGGCGCCCGCGTACATCAGGACACTCGCCGAGGTGATGAAGCTGACCAGCTCCTGCCAGCTCGGGAAGGGCAGGAAGCAGACCACGCCGGTCACGAAGGAGACGGCGAGCCCGAACCAGGGCACGCCCCGGTCGTCGGTGCGCTCGAACAGCTTGGGCGCGTACCCGTTCCTGGAGAGGCCGTAGGAGACCCGGGAGGTGGCGGTCGTGTAGATGAGCCCTGTACCGCCCGGTGAGATCACGGCGTCCAGGTAGAGGATCCAGCCCAGCCAGCCGAGGCCCACGAGGGTCGCGAGACCGGCCCAGGGGCCGCTGATGCCGGAGTAGTCGAGCTTCGCCCAGCCGTGCGCGAAGGTGCTGTGCGGCAGCGCGCCGATGAACACGACCTGGAGCAGCACGTAGATGACCGCGCCGATGGCGACCGAGCCGATGGTCGCCCGGGGCAGGTCACGCTTCGGGTTCCGGCTCTCGCCCGCCAGCTGGATCGCCTGCTCGAAGCCCAGCAGGGCGAAGATGATGCCGCTGGTGCTGATCGCGCTCAGCACGCCCTTGGCGCCGAAGGGCGCGAAGCCCTCCGAGTGGAAGTTGCCCGGGTGGAAGTTGCCGACCGCGATGATGAAGATGGTGGCCAGCGGCACGGCGATCTTCCACCAGGTGGCGGCGCTGTTGGTGTGCGCGAGCACCCGCACGCCGAGGAAGTTGACGACCACGAAGACGGCCATGAGCACGATGGCCACGAGGAATCCGCTCGTGGTGAGCGTCTTGTCGGCGTGCTGGAACCCCTGTGCCCAGGACCAGTGACCGGCATAACCGATCATCGCCTCGACCTCGATCGGCGCGACGGTCGCCGCCTGGAGCCAGGAGAACCAGCCGAACGACATTCCGGCGAGACCGCCGAAAGCGTAGTGGGGATAGCGGGCGGTGCCGCCCGCCACCGGGAACATTCCGCCGAGTTCCGCGTGGACCAGGGCGAGCAGCACGATGGCCACCGCCCCGATGATCCACGAGATCGTGGCCGCGGGTCCGGCCACGACGACCGCCTCCTGGGCGCCGTACAGCCAGCCGGAGCCGATGATGGAACCGACCGAGGCCCACATGAGACCGATCAGCCCCACGTCCCGCCGCAGGCCGCCGCCGGGCGTACCCTTTGTTTCAGGTGCTGAATCGACGCTTACCATAAATTAGGGCGCCTCTCACGAAATACGCACATGTGCTGTGTGAGTGGCCCCAGATTACGAATCAACCGCCTTTGCATTAAAGGCGGTTGTCGTATGTTTGACTTCTTGGCGGGGAATTCCTTGCGAGTCTTTCAGGAATTCGGGAGGGAAATCAGCCCAGCCGGGGGATCTCGATCGCCGGGCACTTGTCCATGACCATTTCCAGGCCGGCGCCGCGGGTGCGGTCGAATGCGGACTCGTCGATGACGTCCAGCTGGAACCACACGGCCTTGGCACCCTTGGCGACCGCCTCGTCGGCGACCGGGCCGGCGAGGTCGCTGTTGACGAACACGTCGACCACGTCGACGTCGAAGGGGATCGCCTCCAGGGAGGGATAGCCCTGCTCGCCGTGGACCGTCTCCGCCTTGGGGTGCACCGGCACGATGCGCTTGCCGTACCGCTGCAGGACGCCGGCGACGCCGTACGCCGCGCGCCGCTGGTTCGAGGACAGGCCCACGATGGCCCAGGTGTCACCGAGTTCGGTGAGGATCTTGCGGATCGTTGCCGGGTCGCCGTACACGCTCGGCCTCCTTGGGATGCGTGCGGAAGTCGCTGTGGCCGACAACAGCGCGCGGGACGCGCTGATTCCTCGTCCTCGCGTCCGAATCCGTGCCACTTGCCCGCGCCGGGGCCGCCGCACGCCTACGCTCGCCCCGTGCTGCGCATCATCGACGCCCGAAGCGGCGAGCCCGTCGACGCTGTCCCCGTTCGCAGGGGCCTGACCCGAGTCGAGGTCCATGTACCGGGCTACGACAGCTCCGCCCTCCGTGCCCTGCTCGTCGCCGACGTCCTGCTGCGGGCCCTGGAACTCGGCGGCACCCCCGTGTGGGCGCTGCTCACCGCGGACCGCGACCAGGCCGAACTGCACGCGGGCGCTGCCGCCCTCGGCATTCGGCCCTTCGAGGACCTGGGGGAGGTCGGCCCCGCGTGGGGCGAGTCGCAGGTCGTCCATGTGGTGGGGGAGGGCGGCGCGACTCCGGACGGCGTACGGGTCGCCGTCGCGCCCGTCGAGACGCCGGGGCCCGCCGAGGGCACCGACCCCGCCGTGGTCCGGCTGGCCCTGCTCACCACGCCCCGGAACACCCCCGCGCGGCTCGACGGGAGCGCCCTGGGCCAGGCCCAGGAGACCCTCGTACGCTGGCGCCGGGCCGTCGCCGTGTGGGCGCGGCAGCCGTCCCGGCCCGTTCCCGACGAGGTGCGCGGACGGCTCCGTACCGCCTGGGAGGACGACTTGGACGTACCCGAAGTGCTGCGCGTGCTGAAGTGGGTCGAGGACTCGGAGCTGCCGGAGGGCGCCCGCTTCGAGACGTACGCCTACGCGGACCGGCTGCTCGGCCTCGAACTCACCCGTGACCTGGGAGCCCCGTCATGATCGAGCGTGCCGGAGCGGGCCCGCTGCGCCGCCTGGTCGTCCTCAGACACGCCAAGTCCGCCTGGCCCGAGGGCGTCGCCGACCACGAGCGGCCGCTCGGCCCGCGCGGGCACCGGGACGCGCCCGAGGCGGGCCGTCTCCTCGCCGCCTCCGACCTGCTCCCCGACCTCGCGCTGTGCTCCACCGCCGTACGCGCCCGGCACACCTGGGAGCTGGCGTCCGCGCAGTGGGGCACCCCGCCGCCGGTGCGGTTCGACCCGGAGCTGTACGGGGCCGACGTACCCGAGCTGCTGGCGGCCGTGCGCGCGACGCCGCCCGAGGTCGTGACCCTGCTGCTCGTCGGTCACAACCCCGGTCTGGAGGAGCTGGTCCTGACCCTGGCCGGGGACGGACTCGACGACTCGCTGGAGGAGGTGCGGGTGAAGTTCCCGACCTCGGCGATCGCGGTGCTGGCGTGGCACGGGTCGACCTGGCGGGCCCTGGACCCCGGGGCGGCACTGCTCACGTCCGTGATGGTGGCGCGGGGCAGGAAGTGACCCGGCCCTGAGGGGGCCGGCCACCACCTCCCGGTGAGCTCCGGACCGTCCTCGACCACGGACTAGGCTGGCCGGATGCAGGACGAGTACCGCACAGTGGCCCACGCGGGTGTGCACGAGACCGAGGTCAACCGCTCCCGCTTCCTGTGCGCTCTCGCTCCGGCGGCCGACGAGCGGGAGGCGCAGGAGTTCGTCGCGGCCGTCCGCAAGGAGCACGCCGACGCCAGCCACAACTGCTACGCGTACGTCATCGGCGCCGACGCCGCGATCCAGAAGGCGAGCGACGACGGCGAACCCGGCGGCACCGCCGGCGTCCCCATGCTCCAGATGCTGCTGCGCCGTGACATGCGCTACGTCGTCGCGGTCGTCACCCGCTACTACGGCGGCGTCAAACTCGGCGCGGGCGGCCTCATCCGGGCGTACGGCGGCGCGGTCGGCGAGGCCCTGGACACCCTCGGCACCCTCACCCGCCGCCGCTTCCGCCTCGCCACGGTCACCGTCGACCACCAGCGCGCCGGCAAGGTGGAGAACGACCTGCGCTCGACCGGCCGCGAGATCCGCGACGTGCGCTACGGCGAGGCGGTCACCCTCGAGATCGGGCTCCCGGACGCGGACGTGGAGGCGTTCCGGGCATGGCTCGCGGACGCGACGGCGGGGACGGCGGGCTTCGAGCTCGGGGGAGAGGCGTACGGGGACGCCTAGGTGTGCTTTCCGGGCATAACGGTCTTGCCGGAGTGTGGTCATGACGGGTCGATACGGGAGTAACCGCACGTGATGTCAGACCCGGCCGTTAGGGTCGGGGATCATGAGGCTGCTGCACACTTCCGACTGGCATCTCGGCCGGGCCTTCCACCGGGTCTCCCTGCTCGGGGCCCAGGCCGAGTTCATCGGTCACCTCGTCAGGACCGTGCGGGAGCGCGGGGTGGACGCGGTGGTCGTGTCGGGAGACGTGTACGACCGCGCGGTGCCGCCGCTGGCCGCGGTCGAGCTGTTCGACGACGCGCTGCACCGGCTCGCCGACCTCGGTGTGCCCACCGTGATGATCTCCGGGAACCACGACTCGGCCCGCCGCCTGGGGGTCGGCGCCGGACTGATCGGGCGCGCCGGTATCCATCTGCGGACCGAGGCCGCCGCGTGCGGGACACCGGTGGTGCTCTCCGACGCCCATGGTGACGTGGCGTTCTACGGCCTTCCCTATCTCGAACCGGCCCTCGTGAAGGACGAGTTCGGTGTGGAGAAGGCGGGGCACGAGTCCGTGCTCGCCGCCGCCATGGACCGCGTCCGCGCCGACCTCGCCACCCGCGCGCGGGGCACGCGGTCCGTCGTCCTCGCCCACGCCTTCGTCACCGGCGGCGAGGCCAGCGACAGCGAGCGGGACATCACCGTCGGCGGAGTCGCCGCCGTGCCCGCCGGTGTCTTCGACGGCGTCGACTACACCGCCCTCGGCCACCTGCACGGCAGCCAGACCATCACCGAGCGCGTGCGCTACTCCGGCTCCCCGCTGCCGTACTCCTTCTCGGAGGCCGACCACCGCAAGAGCATGTGGCTGGTCGACCTGGACGCCGAGGGCGCGGTCACCGCCGAGCGGGTCGACTGCCCGGTGCCGCGCGCGCTGGCCCGGATCCGGGGCACGCTGGAGGAACTGCTCGCCGATCCCCGGCTCGTGCACCAGGAGGAGGCCTGGGTCGAGGCCACCCTCACCGACCCGGTCCGCCCGGCCGAACCCATGGCCCGGATCAGTGAGCGGTTCCCGCACACCCTCAGCCTCGTCTTCGATCTCGAGCGCGCCCCGGGCGACCCCGACGTGTCGTACGCCCGGCGGCTGGCCGGACGCAGCGACCAGGAGATCGCGGAGGACTTCGTGGCCCATGTGCGCGGCATCGGACCCAACGAGCGCGAACAGGCCGTGCTGCGGGACGCGTTCGACACCGTGCGCGCCGACGACACCCTCCGGGAGGTGGCGCGGTGAGGCTGCACCGGCTCGACATCACCGCCTTCGGCCCCTTCGGCGGCACCCAGACGGTCGACTTCGACGACCTGTCGGCCGCCGGACTGTTCCTGCTGCACGGCCCGACGGGCGCGGGCAAGACCTTCGTGCTCGACGGGGTCTGCTACGCGCTCTACGGCGCCGTACCGGGCGCCCGGCAGAGCGGCCAGGGCCTGACGCTGCGCAGCGACCACGCCACGCCGGGCACCCGCACCTCCGTGACGCTGGAACTCACCGTGGCCGGACGGCGGTTGGAGATCACCCGGCAGCCGCCCTGGGAGCGCCCCAAGAAGCGTGGCTCCGGCTCGACACTCGACAAGGCCCAGAGCTGGCTCCGCGAGTACGACGGCACGGCCGGGAGCTGGAAGGACCTGAGCCGGTCCCATCAGGAGATCGGCGAGGAGATCACCCAGCTGCTCGGCATGAGCCGCGAGCAGTTCTGCCAGGTCGTGCTGTTGCCCCAGGGCGACTTCGCCCGTTTCCTGCGGGCCGACGCCGAGGCGCGCGGCAAGCTGCTGGGCCGGCTCTTCGACACCCACCGTTTCGCCGAGGTCGAGAAGCGGCTGGCGGAGCGCCGCCGCACCGCCGAGGCACAGGTGCGGGAGGGCGACGCCGCCCTGCTGGCCGACGCGCACCGCATGCAGCAGGCGGCCGGCGACGCCATGGAGCTGCCGGAACTGGCACCGGGCGAGCCGGGCCTGGCCGAGACCGTCCTCGGCGCCGCCGCCGTCGCCCGCTCCACGGCCCGCGAACTGCTGGCCGTCGCCGACTGCCGCCTCACCACCGCCGAGTCCGCAC